>JBFHWR010000084.1:0-12494 GCA_041599395.1 Gemmatimonadales bacterium
CCCTGCCCCGATGATCGTGATCTTCATGTGATGCGCTTTCGCAAGAATCGACTAGACGCAATAATAATCACGCCTCTGCCCCTGACCGCCAGCACCAGCGCGTCCACGCACCCGGACACAGCCCGCCGCATGACCCCGTGAGCGTTCCGCCCTCTGCGGCTTTTGCCGAATTCAGAGGTATCCGGCAATCGTCGAATTCACCGTGTTAGCCGCGGAGGGCGCAGAGATAGAAAAACGAGGACACCGAGATGGAAAAACGACGGCGCAGAGATGTCGAAGGGTTTTCGAAATTCACCCAGCGCGACCACCTAACCATGCTCTGAGCGCTCTGCGAGCTCTGCGCTGAACCTCTCCCCTAGGCGTCGCGAGTCGAGATCAAGCGTAGCGCCGCCCATGCGCCGACGAGCGACAGCAGCAACGCGACGGCGCCCGGGGCCGGGCGACCAGTCACCATGTAACCGATGCCGAGCAGGCTGCCGTATATGAACAGCAGCCCAAGGAACCAACCAAACCACTGCTTTCGCGCGTCGTGTTCGACGATCACATCGGGACAACGCCGTGCAATCGGACCCCACCAGCCACCCGGCCGCACCCGGCGATAAAACGTCTGGAGTCTCGCTTCATCGTCCGGGGCGGTATTCAATGCCACAACCAGCCAAATCGCCGTGCATCCCAGAAGAATGATTGCGGCGCGGATGAAGTCGAACTCGCTACCATAAAACCGGCTGGCCCCCGACATGATGCTTTCGGGTACCAACCCCATGCGATTGAAGATTCCAATCCACAGCGCCCCGTTCACGAGAACCAACGACCCGGCCATTGCACTCACCTCGGCCCAGGCGTTTACACGCCACCAATACCAGCGGAGCAGCCAGACCATGGCAACGCCCGCAAGCAGCTCGATCACGTAAATCCACGCGCGCTGGATCGACTCCATCTGCCAGGCAGTTGCCGCGGCGACGAGCACCAGGAGGATGACCGCTACGCGGGATGCGAGTACGTAATGCCGTTCCGTCTCATGGCGTCGCACAAAGCGTCGGTACACGTCGTTTACCATGTACGAAGCGCCCCAACACAGGTGCGTGTCCATCGTACTCATGAACGCCGCCAAGAATGTCGCCACCATCAACCCACGCAAGCCCGCCGGCATCATCTCGACAATCATCATCGGGTACGCCAGCTCCGGATCCGCCGCCAGGCTCGGAACCGCCGTGGCAACCGGAAGGATCAGCAGCGAGCCCAGCCCCACCACGATCCACGGCCAGGTGACGAGCACGGTTCCCGCAAATGCGAACCACAGCGAGGCCAGCAACGACTGTCGTTCGTTCTTGGTCGCAAACAGGCGTTGGGCGATGTAGCCGTCACCCTGCGCGCTACGGAGCCAAAGCAGGAAAATGAGACAGAGGAACGACACGAACTCGAGCGGGCTGAGGTGCGCGGCATTGGGTAGGAGATCGAGCGTGCCGGCCGGGGCGTCGGGCAGCGCCCGAACTTGTTCGGTCATCGCCGCTGGGCCCCCGAGCCGCACGAGTACGATCCCGGCGAGCGTCAACGACCCCAACATGCCGGCCGTGAACTGCAGGATGTCGGTGACGACAACGCCCCACAGACCGGACGCAATGGTGTACGTGAGTGCGAGGCCGATGCAGACGATCAACGCCACTTCTGGAGGCCAGCCGAGTAGCACGCGCGTGAACTTGACCATGGCGAGCATGACCCATCCCATCACGACGGCGTTCCGGAGGACACCGTGGTAGATGGCCGAGAAGCCGCGCAGGATGATGGCGGGCCGGCCCGAGTACCGCAGTTCGACAAACTCGGCGTCGGTCAGGATCTCGGCGCGGCGCCAGAGCTTGGCGTAAAAGAAGACGAGAAAGAGGATTCCCGCCGCTTCGTACCACCACAACCAGTTTCCAAAAACGCCGCGCGTACGCACCAGCGCCGCCGTGGCGAGCGGTGCGTCAGTGGCAAACCACGTAGCCGCAATGGATGTTCCAGCCAACCACCACGGCAGCGAGCGCCCCGCTACGAAGTACTCTTCGACACTCTGTCCCGCCCGGCGCGTAAACCAGAAGCCCAGGACGAGCGTGATCGCCCCGTAGATGGCAACGACGGTCCAATCGATGGCGGTGAGCTGCATGCTTATGAGTAGTGAGTAGTGAGTAGTGCGTAGTGCGTAGTGAGTGGAGACTGACGATTAGCGAGTGGCGATCGGCGATGGACCCGAGAAACGCTTTGAACGGAGCGGCCTACGGACCACCGCCTTGCTCGGCCACCAATTGGGCAAGCTCGTCACGCACGCGTGCGACCTCCGGTGCCACTGATGGCTCGGGGTCATCCCGCAGAGCCAGGTAATGGGTGTATGCGCGGACGGCAGCGTCACGGTCACCAACGAGGGCGGCCAATCGTCCTTCTTCTCGAAGAAACGTGGACAGGCCCACGAGCACTCGTGGCTCCCACATGTCGTACTGGTATGAGCGACGCCTGACGGCGGCAAGCGCCCCCTCGAGATCTCCGGCCGCTTGTTTGAGGCGCGCCACCGCGAGGTTTGCCGCGACCAGCATCCACGACGTGGATGGCGGGCCAGACGCTGCGAGCGAGTCGAGACGATCGAGCAGGAGTGCCGCATCCGGGCGGCCCAACGCGTGTGCCAATTCCGCATCGAGCAGGGCCGCACACACGCCCGAATGACCTGTTCCGAATGATTGATAAGGAGACCGAATCTGTTGCAGGTGCCGAATGGCGCGCCGCACCGTCGTCAGGTCTCCGTGCGCAAGCCGCCACAAGTTCACTGCACACACGTCGTAGTGCAGCGGTGAACCGGCGTCGCGATCCTCGCCGCTTGCCTGATCGGCGCCTGCCGCGCGCTCCGCAACCAATTGCGCCGCCGTCGCGGAATCCGCTTGCCAGTACAACGCCTCGACCACCGAGGTCAAGGCATCACGCGGGTTCACGCCACGCGCCGGGCCCGCCCGCACTGAATACCCCAGGGCCTCGGCCGGTCTGCCTCGGTTGAGCGCGAGTTCCGCATGCTTCCTTAGCGTCCACCTGACCGCTCCACCCGAACCCTCCTTCTTCAACCACGCATCGGTGGCGGATACGGCATCGCGCATGTCGAGTCCGTCGAGCTGCGCGACGGCACTCACACGTTCCAAGACTGCTTGGTTTAGCTCGTCAAATCTCGCCCGTAACTGCAAGAGTGACGCGCTATCGCCGAGCGCAACCGCTGTTCGCCAGCGGTAGTACTCCGCGAGATCACCAATCGAGTCCAGCGCGAAGTATCGTGCGCCGAGGCGTCGCACGGCGGCGGTGTCGCCTTCCGCGGCGGCGAGATCGAGCAGGTGCCCGACGGCGGGTGCCAGCGACGAATCGAGGTCAAGGGCACGCTGGAACGCGGCTGACGCTCGTTCCCGCGAATCAGCTTTCCCTATCCATGGTCCCCAGTGGAGGAGGGCTTCAGCCAACTGGTGCCATGCGTCGCTGCGGTCGGGGGCAGCCAGAACTGCTCCTTCCCAGGCCGCGAGGTGCTCCCGGTAGGACGACGACGCCGGGTAGCGCGGTCCGGCCATGGCATCGAGATACGCGCGGTCACGCGGAGCGAGGCGATCGCTTGCTGCCCACGCCAAGGCGATGCCCTGGTCTACGGCGTCATCCAGCCCTTCACCGGAGTAAAACATCCCGGCAGCAGCCAAGCCCAGCCCCGCTAACGCGAACGTCGAGTCGATCCGAAGCGCTTCTTCAAACGATCGGACAGACGTCTCATACTCGCCTCGGGCAAACGCTGCCTTGCCCGCGAGATAGGCCCGGAGCGCCGTCAGGTCTGTGCTCACGAGCTCGCTCAGCCGTCGGCCGTCTTCGCCCGCGCTCCGGGTGATAAGTTCAGCAGCCAGTCGGTCTACGAGCGAAAGCAGGCTGTCGGATGGGCCAGAGACACGTTCGATGCGCGTCACTTCCGCACCATCGGGAACCGAGTGCACGGCCGCACTCAAAACCAACTCTCCGGCGACACTCCAGAGTTGCCCAATGAGTAGCCGTCCCGCTCCTAAGTTCCTTGCGATCCCGATTGCAACGTCGAGGGGCGCATCATCGAGGCGCGATCTCTCACCCAGTCCAGAGGTGATCGCGGCAGGACTCACAGCGCGCGGCCCACCTTCACCAGGCAAACGGACGTAGAGCAGTTCCGCGAGCCCCTCGGACAGATCAGTCAATTCTGCATCGAGTGTTCCACGCACTCGAAAGGGCATCACCGCGACCAGGTTGGGATCGAGTGCCGCCGCCGGTGGCGTTGGGCGGATCGCACGGATGCCGACGAATGCCACCACTGCAAGCGCGATCGCGCCAACGCCGGCAGCGAGTGCGTTTCTCAAGACCGGCGCCCGGAACAGACTCATCCGCTGGATACGAGCCCCGCTTGGAGCGGTGTCGCCTCGGATGAGCGCCTCGGCGAATTGCTCGGCCTTTGCAAACCGATCGGCGGGCGTCTTCTCCATCGCCCGCTGGACCGCACGGTCGACAGCTTCCGACACCGTGCGCCGAATGGCATGAATCTGCGGCACTTGTTCAACGGCGTGGCGTGCAAGCACGACGCTGACCGTAGGGCCCGTGAAGGGCGGTTCACCGATCAACATCTCATACAAGACACAGCCCAAACTGTAGATGTCGCTCCGGCCGTCGACCATGTACTGACCGGTAGACTGCTCGGGGCTCATGTACTGCGGCGTCCCGACCACCAAGCCGGTTTCGGTGAGGCGGGCATCGCCGGACTCGAAGGCACGAGCAATACCGAAATCGGCGACTAGAGCGTTTTGGCCTACCAGCAGTATGTTCTCAGGCTTGATATCCCGATGCACGATGCCATGATCGTGCGCGTAGGCGAGGGCGCCGGCAACTTGGACCGCAATGTGAATTGCATCATCGACGGATAGCTGTGTCTCGCGCCGCAAGCGGTCTGCCAGACTCTCGCCTTCGACGTACGGCATCACATAGAAGAGGAGTCCGTCGGCGTCACCCGAGTCGTGCAAAGGAAGGATATTTGGATGGGTAAGGCGCGCTTCGACGGAGATCTCCCGCAGAAAGCGGTCGGACCCGATGCTGGTCGCGATGTCAGGACGTAATACTTTGATGGCAACCGGGCGCCCAAGCCGTATGTCCTGCGCGAGAAACACGATGGCCATCCCGCCACGGCCGACCTCGCGCTCAACATCGTAGCGGTCGCTGAGTGCGGCTCGGAGTCGTTCGAGGAGATCGCTCATCGGTTCGGCGGGTCGCGTCGTCGTTCGACGGGGGCGGCGGCTCGACCTTACCGGCCAGGCCCAACCGCGGGGCGGGGCCACCCCTCGGATTCGAAGACAGGCATGGCAGCCCCTTCAGGGTGGGTCAGATCCGCCGCCAGCACGGCCAATCCAGCCTCACCAGCGAACAGGCTCATCGCAAGATAGTCACGCGTCTCAGACGCGGTCATCCTCTCGGCTGCGCGACCAGCGAGAACTCGGGCTCGCTCCAGCCACAGGCGGTCACCCGTATACTTGTACATGTTCAACAGCGCGAAGGCATGCCCGCCCAAACCACAACATAAGTCCGCTGACTCACTGTTGGGTTCTTCCCACGTGTTCCACGCGCATCCCTCGGCCAGCCCAAGATAGCGATCCTCACCAAACCGGCCGTGCGCGGACGTCCAGAGGTGAACAAGCCCGGGAGTGCCATTGCACCAACTCGTAAAATAGTCAACTGGCTGCTCAGAGAGCGAACTCAAGGCGACCGGCCAGCGCAAACCACGGCCGCTGGGTTCCGCCATGTCCGCGAGTTGAGCAAGGCGATTCTCGAGCTCACCCGGTACCGGTCTCTCACTGGCCACGCACCACCGCAGCGTGGCATAGAGCAAACCTGCCCACCCATGCGCAATCCCAAGAGAGCGAATACGGAGGTTCTCCCCTATGGGTTCGGAGTCGTCGATGATCTCCCACAGATTACGCAACACCTCGTCCCCGAACCCAATCAGTTCTTGCGCCGCGGGCTCAGAACGTTCGAGAAGAGTCTCCAGCAACAGTGCACTGCCGAGCAGCGTACCGGCATCGCCCGCCAGAAGGTCGGGCCGCCTGCCAAACGGCCGGGATGCCGTAACAAACGCGTTCACAGACTCGCGCTGGGCTTCGATATCTCCCATCGCGTGGCTGATCAGTGCTCTGACGAGATGGACGCCGGGAATCATGTAGTAGAGCGCGTTTCGTCCGGTGTATTCGGGAAGAACCCCCAGAGACGCACTGTAGCAGGAGTGCTCTTCCAGGCCGCGCTCAGACCGTCTGAGCCATTCGTCTGCATAACACAGCAGCGGTCCATCGTCTCGGATACACGCCAGGCGATACAGGGCGTAGGCAATGCCGGTGGATCCAAAAAAGAGCGAGGCCCGCGGTGTGTTGTCGGGACCGTTCACTCTTGTCCATTCCGGTGAACGGAGCTGTTCAAGTACCCGATCGAGCAGTCGCGACATAGTGGCGGGACGGAGGCTGGCGCCGGCGGTCACTGCATGTTGCGGTGGAGCCACTCCGCAGAGGGCATGCCCGAATGCCGCCATCGACGGGAATCGATCTTCAGGTCGCTTGGCGAGCGCGCGTCCGAGAATGGCTTCGATGTCGGGCCACGGCTCGACGCCGCGCCGAGAGAAGGGCAGCGGGCGATCCTCAATGATCTGCCGCAACGCTTCGTCACTACCGAGGGCAAGATCGAGATGGGGTTCGCCGGTCAGCAACACATAAAGCAGTGCGGCCACGCCGTATTGTTCGCCCGCTTCAGACGGATCGGGAGTCGGCTCGTGAGCCTGGCGTGCGACGGCGGCTTCCGGTTCGAGAAAATCCACTACCACTCCTCGTGGGAATGGCGCCATGTGATCAGCCGATCGCAGGCGCGCCAGCCCAAAGTCCACGAGCGTCAGCTCGCCGTCTCGGCCAATCAGGATGTTCCCGGGATGGACGTCCCCGTGCATCACGCCGCGCTCGTGAAGCCGGGAGTAGGCATCCACAATCGCGGCACACAAGTCGAGCAACTCGCGTGCGCGGGTTCCCGCACGCGTATCTCGCAGTTCCCCGCCTATCACGTGTGGCGAAACTCCCGAACACCACTTCATTGCCAGGTACGGCAATCCCTCGAAAGTAGCGAAGTCGAGCAACTCCGGTGCCTGGTCACCGGCGAGGTGTCGAAGCACCGTCGCTTCCCGTTCGAGCATGGCGCGTGAAATCTCGGTCCATCCCAATCGCAGGATCTTTATCGCAGCAACGCCACCTTCTCCATCCTGAACTTGAAAGATCTCCGTGTCTTCAAGCACCTGGACGCATCGCACGACCTCAAACGGCCCGAACCGATCGCCTCGTTCGAGCGACGGAACGATGCGATCTGCGTCGTGCGTACCGGGCCTCACTAGTACCTGCCCGTTGACCAGGCTTTGGAGGATTGGAAAGGCTTCCTGCAACACCAAGCGGGGATCGAGTTGCCGTGCTTTACTGTACGCTGCAATCGCCTCGACGAGCGGCTTCGGCGTACGAAACTCGGCGAGCAAATGCGCCGTGTGCTCGTCAACCAGCTTCGACGGCCTGCGGCTGCGCGGGCGCGTGATTGCAAACTCGTCACCGCAGCGTTTGAGCTTGAACTTTACATCCTCTGAAAGCTCACCCACTGGGACGATGAGCACGTCGTCCGGTAGGACGAACGGGCCCGTGACCTGGTCCGTCACGCCGTCACGGTCCCCCGGGGCCGCGTGGCATCGGCCCAGTCCACGCCAATCAGCGTCCAGGTATCCGGCTCGACGCCGTCGAGACCGATACGTTGCAGCGCGAATTGCCAGGGTTGGATTCCCGTCGCTGGCGAACGCTGCGCGGCAAGCAAGGACGTGGCCAGTCTGTTGGTGATCCAAAACCGCCAACTTTCCGAGCCCCGCCACCCAGGTAGGCGCTCGCTGGCCGGCGGATCAATGCCCCATGACAGCAAGCCGTCTCCCGCAAGCTCGGCACTGAACGGTACACCTTGAGGCGGTACTCCCACTAACTCCTGATGCAGGCGTTCCGCTGCCCGTGCAAGCGCCTCGTGTTCCGCGAAGTACACCACAAGCTTGTCCGGCCGAAGTAGGGCGTAGACATCTCGCCCGACCTTGAATGAGATCGCGCCACCATCCGTTCCCATGAGTCCAACGACCGCACGAAACACATCGCGGACCCCATCAATGGTTGGACTCACGTAGAGTTTGTATACTGGCTCTGCTTCGCTGATGTGAGAGGCCCCGCGCGACCGCCACGACCACCAGACACTATGGGTCGAATGACGGTCGTGTGCGGCACCCACGACCTCCACTAGATCAGCCGTGGCGCCAAACCGATCGAGTTCGAGGAACGCTGCGATGGCATGTGCGGTCGGAAAACGTCGGCACCATTCAGGCGACGCCGGTTGCGTGTTGAAGCCATAGAGCCGCTGCGACATAGCATGCGCGTCGTCCAGATGGAGCGACTGCGCATACTGTAACGCCTCGGTCGATAGGCGTGCGATTCGGTCGTCCGCGAGGGCGTAGGGCTCGTGGTCGAAGAGCGCCCAATACGCGCGTGCGCCGGAGACGAAGGCTCCCTCCCACTCGATCTCCAACATGTCGTCGAGGACCAGTTGGGCGACGGCACTAACGCACTCATTCCCGAACCGTCGCCGTACGGCTCTTGGAAGCAAGCCGGGGCTGTCCAGGGCTCGCAGCAGACTGGCAATATCGTAACCGACTGCCTTGATGCCGGACGCGGCCCCGTCACGCGGGACGAGGACCCCGTAGAGGCTGGGGTCAGCATGAAGGTCGTTCAGAAGTTTTCCCTCCGTCGGACTCAGTCGTTCGAAGGGAACGAGCTCGTAGTTGACCGGCGAGCGGAACCGCGCTCCCAAAATGGTCGCATTGACGCAAAGAGTCATCGGCGTAGCAGTCTCGATTCCGCCAGAAGCCGCATGCGTGGCGTGCCGGATGCGCTGCGCGCAAGGGGCGTGGAGTCCCCCGGGCAGCACAAGAAGACGGGCCTGTTTAGCGGTGAGCGCTAGACCTCTACGAGCCTCTTCTCGAGGTCGTCCTGCAGGACGGACAGGTCGGAGTCGCCAATGACCTGGTCGTCCTTACCCGTGCCGGGGCGTGTGTTTTCCTTGTCCGTGTGCTTTTTGCATTCGTTGCTGCACGGCTCTGCACTTTCTTCTCTACTCGGAAGAACGCTGACCATGAGATCCTTGCTGGTGAACCGCTTCATGTGAACACCTCCGTGCGAAGGGGGGATGGGTGTGACAGGACGGCCAAATACCCGTCTGGCTGCACACCCGTCTACTGCAAGCTCGGATATACGGGCCGTGCACGCGAACGTCAAGGCAACGCACATCAGGCGCGCCATCGGCCCAATCGCTTGACATTCGTCCTCGTCACCAACCTAGGTGCCGGGACACCAGGGTGTAATCGGTTGGCTGCTGAATACTCATCGGCCTCCCAACTTCTCCTTCAGCTCTTCGAACCAATTTTCTACCACGATCAGGGAGGCCTGCATGGTGGTGGCCGGGGTGACGCTCCGGGCCATGATGAAGCGTCCGTCCGGTGCGACGTCGTGTGGGGTGTAGAACTCTGGGTCGGCAAAGTAGATCTCGTCTCGCAGATGAAAGAGCACCGTGCGTTCGCCAATCTGCGGCGCTGAAATTCCACTCCCAACAGCTGCGGCAACCATGTTGCGGTCGCCGTCCACATAGAACAGCTCCCGCCCATCCCGCGACCAGAGCGGTGCAGCACCTCCGCCATTGGACACCTGCCATTTGCCCCCGTTGGTATTGGGGAATGGGCGAATGAAGACTTCCGTGCGTCCCGTCTCGTTCGATTCGTATGCCAGCCAGCGCCCGTTGGGACTGATGGCTATCGCTTCTTCATCGTAGGGCGTCGAAATGACCGGTACCGGCACGCTGTCTACATTTGGCCGGATTCCCACGATGTCGCGACCACCCACTTGGTTGACCGTGCCACCGGTGCGGAAAACCAACCATTGTCCATCGGGTGACCACCGCGCCTCGAAGATCCCCGTGGCCGCACGCCGAATCAGCGAGTCGGCGCCGGTTCCATCGGCCGGTCGCGCATACAATCCCCCCGACCCCTCACCGGTGCGGTTCGATCCGAACATCAGCGTTCGTCCGTCCGGCATCCAACGAGGGCGAAAGTCTCCAGCATCGTGGAACGAGACCCGAGAGACGGGGCCATCCGGCAACTGCTTCACCCAGATGTCGTCCCCGGCATCCGTGGCGAGGCCGATGGCGAGGCGCGTCCCGTCTGGTGACAACTCCCAGCCGATATTTTGACCGAAGTTCGTGAGGCGAAATGTCCACGTCGAATCGATGGGTGTCTCGCGTCCGCCGCGGTCAACCCAGACCATCTCATACCGTTGACGGAGCGACAGCGTTGCACCGGCACGCATGACGAGCGTGCCGGACTCGGACACGGCCGCAAGTGGCAAGAATCCGTCAACAACCGAAACGCTATCCAGAACGGGGACGGCGGACCCGCGCGTTTCGAGAGAACCCAGGTCGAATGGCACCGCGAACATCCCGCCGTCCCGCCGCACGTACACGATGTGTCCGGTGGGGAGGTACTGACCCATCGCCGATCCGGCCAAAACAGGGTGGGCTTGACCAGACTTGCTGTCAAACGCCCATAAATCCTGCTCGCCCTCGCAACCAGCGGTGCAGCGCGTAAACAAGACGCCTCTGCCATCAGGCAGCGGCGTGGGGAGAAATATCAGCGCGCTATCCCGGTGTACCCTCGTCCACGCACCGCCGACTTCCGGGACACGGCGAAGTTCGTTGGTGCCCTGTCGAACGAACACAATCGTGCCATCGTCCAGCCAGGCGATTCCCGGGGTCGCAGAAACCGTGTCGGCCAGGGTAATGGCCGCCCCACCCACGATCTGGAGTTTCTTGAGTTGTCCAGCCACCGTAAACGCGAGCCAATCCCCGTCTGGTGAGAAGGCGAAATTCGTCGAGTTGCGCGTGCCGGGAAGTGGCGTCGCTTCATGCCGGTTGCGTTCCTTGACCCAGAGCTGGGTGCCGTCGTCAGCCGGACCGACAAAGACGATGCGCGACCCGTCCGGCGACGGGATCGCTGGAAACTCTACTGCCGGTGACTGATCCGATGGCAGTGCCAAGCCGTAACGCGTGACGTTTGCCGGCGGCGTGGGCCGCAGCAGGGTGAGCAACAGGGCCCCGACAATGAGCCCGCCCAGCGCGGCAAGCGGGACGCTGAACCGCATCCGCCAATCCCGGGTTTCACCGCTCGGCTCGCGTGCGTGCTCGATGGTCGGCGCGGCCATCGAGCGATAGGACGGGTCATCCAGCGCGCGGACAAACTCGGATGCACGCGCAAACCGATCGGCCGGCAATTTCTCGAGCGCCGTCAAGACTGCCGCCTCGACATGTGGGGGAATCGTGCGCCGCTGAATGGTGAGCCCACGTGGCGTTTCGGTCATCACCCGCGCGATAATTGCCTGCGCGGTCGATCCCGTAAACGGCGGCTCTCCCGTCAGCATCTCGTATAACACGCAGCCCAGCGCGTACACATCAGACCGGGGCGTGATCTCCCGCTCCCCCATCGCTTGCTCGGGACTCATGTAGTTGGGCGTTCCCAACGACATCCCGGTCTCGGTCATGCGGGTCCCGCCATCCGAACGCGACACCGCCAACGCAATCCCAAAGTCCGCGACCAGCGCGTGCCCGCCATGCAGCAGGATGTTTTCCGGTTTGATGTCGCGATGCACGGTACCCAGACCGTGGGCGTATTCTAGTGCGTCCGCCACTTCCTTCGTAATGCGAACGGCCTCGTCCACCGGGAGCTGATGCTCCCGTGTAATGCGGTCACGCAGCGACTGTCCGTCGACGTACGGCATGACATAAAACACCAAGCCGTCGGCCTCGCCCGAATCGTACAAGGCGAGAAGATGGGGATGTTGCAGGTTCGCCGTGGTCTTGATCTCGGCCAGGAACCGCTCGGCGCCGATCACGGCGGCCAACTCAGGGTGCAGCACCTTGAGCGCGACCTTGCGGTCGTGCTTCAGGTCGTGCGCGAGGTAGACCGTGGCCATACCCCCCGCACCGAGCTCCTGCTGGATGGTGTACCGCTCTGACAGCGCCGACTGCAGTCGCTCCACCGCGTCACTCATTGACCGTCATCCCCCGAGGAAGCCACATCCGGGCGAACAACTCCGCGGTCGCACCGATCGGGAAGGCAGCTCTTCAGACGGTGTCCCAAGTCAGTCACGGATCTGGGCCTGGAAAGGGGGTAGCCTAAGGTACGGATGGTCCGAGCGTCAGGCCAGCAATCCGGGCCCATCGTAGCCCTCCTGCGGTCCCTAGGCACCGGCTTCAGTCCCAAAACGTCATCTGGAATCCGTCCTTCCCCAATCAATCCAGCTCGCACCCCAGGGAAGCGGAGCCAGCAAAACGGCGGCTGGCCATCCGCTACCACC
>JBFHWR010000085.1:0-12441 GCA_041599395.1 Gemmatimonadales bacterium
CACCATGAGGACCAGGTCGGTTGCGGTCGCGCCTTCCGGGAGCTTGTTGAAGAGCCTCATGCCCACCACTTCGGGCATCTGCATGAAATAGGGTTGTCCCAGCATCACGGCTTCCGCCTCGATTCCGCCGACCCCCCACCCAACCACGCCGAGCCCGTTGATCATGGTGGTGTGCGAATCGGTTCCCACGAGCGTGTCCGGAAACGCGACCCGTTCGCCATTCTGCTCGACCAGCCGGATCACACTCGCCAGATACTCGAGATTGACCTGGTGGACGATGCCCGTGCCGGGCGGCACGACGCGGAAGTTTTGGAATGCCTGCTGCGCCCACCGCAGCAACGCGTACCGCTCGGCGTTCCGCTCCATTTCCTTTTCAACGTTCATCCGGAACGCCACGGGAGACCCGAAGAAGTCCACCTGCACCGAGTGGTCGATGACCAGATCGGTCTGGACGAGCGGATTGATGCGGTTCGAATCGCCACCGAGTGCCACGATCGCATCTCGCATCGCCGCGAGGTCGACCACCGCCGGCACACCGGTGAAATCTTGCAGCACGACGCGACCCGGCATGAACGGCACCTCGAGGCTTCGATCGGGCTCCGGCGTCCAGTTCGCGACCGCAACCACGTGATCTTCCGTGATGATCCCGTTCCCGCAGTGGCGCAGCACGTTCTCGAGGAGGACGCGTATGGAAATGGGCAAACGGTCGAGATCGGCGATTCCACGTTCGGCCAACGCCGCGATACGGAACACCGTCGCCGGTCCGTCAGCGAGATCCAGTGTCGATTGAGCGTTGAAGGGATTGGGCATGGCCATAAGATAGCCGTGCCCAGGTCGATTCGGAAATGACGCGCACGATTGTCCTTTGCACACTTGGCCTAGCCCTTGTAGTATGCGTCACTCATGACTCAGCAGAACCCGCTCGCGTCGGGACCCCGCATTCCCGCTGGAGCACGGAGCAGTCTCACGGAGGGCACGTTGGCCGAATCCAGGGCGCTCGATCAACTCTGTATCAACGCCGTTCGCGTGTTGTCCATGGACGCCGTTCAGCGGGCCAACAGCGGCCATCCCGGTACGCCCATGGCGCTGGCTCCGCTGGCGTATGTTCTGTGGACCCGGCACTTGCATCACAATCCGCGCGACCCAGCGTGGCAAGGCCGCGACCGCTTCGTGCTCTCGTGCGGCCACGCGTCGATGCTGTTGTACAGCGTGCTGTATCTCTCGGGCTACGATCTCTCGCTGGCCGACATCAAGGAGTTTCGGCAGTGGGGGAGCCGGACGCCGGGACACCCGGAGTACGGGCACACACCAGGTGTCGAAACGACGACTGGGCCGTTGGGGCAGGGAATCGGGAATGCTGTCGGGATGGCGATTGCCAACGCGCATCTTGCGGCCGTGTTCAATCGGCCGGGACACGAGATTCTCGGACAGCGCACGTACTTCATCGCGAGCGACGGAGACATCATGGAGGGCGTCTCCCACGAGGCGGCCTCGTATGCGGGTCATCTCGGGTTGGGTCGCCTCATCGGGTTCTACGATGACAACGGCATCACCATCGATGGCCAGACGTCGCTGACGTTCAGCGACGACACGGCCGGACGGTTCGAGGCATACGGGTGGCACGTGCAGCGACTGCCGGACGGCAATGATCTGGCTGCAATCGATCACGCCATCGAGCAGGCACAGGCTGAGACGACCCGGCCATCGCTGATCATCGTGCGCACCCACATCGCGTACGGGAGCCCCAACAAGCAGGACACGGCTGCCGCGCACGGCAGTCCGTTGGGAGACGACGAAGTGCGTTTGACGAGGCGCAATCTCGGGTGGAACTGGGACGAGCCCTTCTTCGTGCCTGAGGAGGCCATCGCGTCCTGGCGTGAGTGCGTTCCACGCGGCCACGCGCTGCAACGGGATTGGCGGCACGAGTATGAGTCGTACGCTCAGGCACATCCCGATCTTGCGCGCGAACTCGCGCGGCGGTTGGACGGTAGGTTGCCCGAAGGATGGGATCACGCGTTGCCGGTCTTCGGCGCGGAATCCGGTCCCATGGCCACACGCGCAGCATCGAGCAAGGTCTTAGGAGCGATCGCGGAACGCGTGCCGGAACTCTGGGGCGGATCCGCCGATCTGGGCGACTCGAACAAGACGCTGATTGCCGGTGAGCAGCCGTTGAGCCGGACGAACGCTGCGGGGCGCAACATGTTCTTTGGCATTCGCGAGCACGGAATGGGGTCGATGCTGAACGGCATCGCGCTGCACGGTGGCTTCATTCCGTATGGGGCGACGTTTCTCATCTTCTCCGATTACATGCGTCCGCCTATTCGACTTGCCGCGCTGATGCAGCTCCATGTGATCTATGTGTTCACCCACGATTCGGTGGGCCTGGGGGAGGACGGGCCAACCCACCAACCAATTGAGATGTTGTCGGCGCTGAGGGCTATTCCCAACCTCGTTGTGATCAGACCGTCCGACGCCACGGAAACGGCGGAGGCATGGCGCGCTGCCCTGTCGCATCGTGACGGCCCCGTCGCGTTGTCGTTGACCCGTCAAAAGGTGCCGACTCTGGATCGAGGGCACCTCGCCCCGGCAACCGGCCTGTCCCGAGGGGCCTATGTCCTCTCGGATCCTGCCTCCGCCGCTCCGGCGCGGGCGGTCTTGGTGGCGAGCGGGTCGGAAGTGCAGATCGCGTTGTCGGCGCAGGCCACACTCGCCGCCGCCGGCGTCGCGACACGTGTCGTGAGCATGCCGTGCATGGAGTTCTTCGAACAGCAGCCGCGATCGTACCGGGACGACGTGCTGCCACCCGGTATTTCCCTCCGCGTCGCCATCGAGGCCGGGCACCCCATGTCGTGGCACAAGTGGGTGGGTGACACGGGTGCCATCGTCTCATTGGATCGGTTCGGCGCGTCGGCGCCGGGTGAGCGGATCTATCAGGAACTCGGTTTGACTGCCGAGGCAGTTGTGGAGCGGGTTCGCGCCCTGGCATGATGGAGGTGCCGTGTAGATGTCACGCGTGCACGACGTCGAAGCCGGCAACGCCGAGCCAAAGCTAGCCGCGGCCGAAGCGGCGGTACGGCTCGTGCGGTCCGGCATGGTGCTGGGGCTCGGCACCGGCTCGACGGCGAAGTTCGCCGTGGAGGCGATTGGGCGCTTGCTCGCGTCGGGTGAAGTGGAGCGACTCGTCGGCATTCCCACGTCGACGGAAACGCGACGCCTTGCGGAGGCCGCGCGGATTCCCTTGACCGACCTGCAAACGCATCCGAGCATCGATCTCACGATCGACGGCGCCGACGAGGTAGATCCGGCGGGGAATCTGTTGAAGGGCGGCGGCGGGGCCCTTCTCTGGGAGAAGATCGTCGCGACCGCCAGTGACCGGCTCGCGATCGTGGTGGATGAGTCCAAGCTGGTTTCCCGCCTGTGCGAACGCGCAGCGCTGCCGGTCGAGGTGGTGCGATTCGGTTGGAGCTGCCATCAGCGCGTGATCCGGACGCTTGGTGCAGCGTCCGAGCTTCGGACGGCACACAACGGGACGCCGTTTGTCACTGATGAAGGTCATTACATCCTGGACTGCCGATTCCCGGAAGGCGTGGCCGAGCCTGACGCAATAGACACGGCGCTGCGGCGACGGCCGGGCGTTGTCGAGACGGGCTTCTTTCTCGACATGTCTCCCGAGGTATTCGTGGCGCGCCGTTCCGAATCGTGAAGCGGATTGCCCCATTACTCATTGGGGTAGTCGCAGCTGCCGTCTGTGTGCGACTTGGCCTGTGGCAACTGAGCCGGCATGCAGAGCGCCGCGAACTGAACGCAACGCTCAATACCAGCCTCCTCCGATCGCCGGTCGACATCCGTGACGTACCTGACCGCGCTTCGCTCGGGCTTCGGCGTGCAACTGCCCGCGGCGTGTTTGATTTCGATCGACAAATTGTGCTCGTAGGCCGCAGCCGGAACGGGGTTCCCGGCGTGCATATCGTGACCCCACTCCGTTTGGAGGGCGGTGATGCCGTGCTCATCGAACGCGGGTTCGTCCCGTCTCCTGACGGACGCCTGGTGGACCTCGGCGCTATGGGGGAACCGGGCTCCAGTCTCGTCGAGGGAATCTTGTTGCCCGAGCCGGTGGTTGCCGATACGGCACCGTCCGGTGCGACGTGGCCGCTTCACCTCCGACGAGTCGACCCGCAGCGGCTCACCGCCCGCTATCCCTACCGGGTGCACCCCAATCTCCTGCGCCGGACCAGCGCTCCGTCCGCCGCGCCGGAGATGCTCTTTGGCCTGGCCGCACCGGAACGGTCCAACGGGCCACATCTCTCGTACGCAATCCAGTGGTTCTCCTTTGCGACGATCGCGATCGTCGGCACGGTGATCCTGGTTGCGAAGTCGCGCCCCGGCGCGGCGGCCGGCAAAGGTTGACAATGATGATGCGGTTCGCCACTCTCGCGTGAGACAGCGACTTTCTTCAAGGAGGGCACCGTGACCAGCCGCCGTGAGTTCCTACACTCGATGCTCGGGGCCGCCGCCGTTGCCCGTCCTGCCCTCACGAACGATGGACTCGAGCGGATTCACTCTGCTGCGGCCTCATTAGACGACCGACCACCCGACGCGGTGGCTGCCGACGAAGACTTTTGGATGGAGATCCAGCAGGCCTTCACCGTGGATCGCAGCCTGGTCAATCTCAACAACGGAGGTGTATCCCCGAGCCCGAAGATCGTGCAGGACGCGCTCCGCCGTTACGTCGAGTATTCCAATCAGGCGCCGGTGTACACGATGTGGAGAATTCTGGAGCCGCAGATCGAGGCGGTGCGCACACGGCTCGCGCGGTCCTTCGGATGCGATCCCGAGGAGATGGCCATTACCCGAAACGCCAGTGAGGCGTTGGAGATCTGCCAGCTCGGCCTGGACCTCGAGCCCGGTGATGAAGTGCTCACCACCGACCAGGATTACGGGCGCATGCTCACCACGTGGGACCAACGTGCACGGCGGGAGGGCATTGTCGTCCGGAAGATTTCCTTTCACTGTCCACCTCCGAGTATGCAGGACTTGGTTGACCGGTTCGAGCAGGCGATCACGCCTCGCACCAAGGTGATTCACTTCTGTCACATCACGAATCTGTCCGGGCAGATTTTCCCCGTGCGGGAAATTTGCCAGCTGGCCCGTGCGCGTGGGATCGAGGCGATCGTCGATGGCGCGCATGCGTACGCACATTTTCCGTTCAAGCGAGACGAGCTGGACTGCGACTTTTACGGCACGTCGCTCCACAAGTGGCTGCTGGCCCCTCACGGAACCGGGTTCTTATACGTGCGTCGGGAGAAGATCGAAAAACTGTGGCCCCTGATGGCGGCCCCGGACTCCATGAACGACAACATTCGGAAGTTCGAGGAGATCGGCACGCATCCCGCCGCCAATCACAATGCAATCGCCGAGGCCCTCACGTTCCACGACGGCATCGGTGGCGAGCGCAAAGCGGCCCGGCTGCGGTACCTGCGCGACCGGTGGGCAAAGCGACTCGACCAGTTGCCCGGCGTGACGCTGTATACCAGTTACGACCCTGCCATGTCCTGCGGGCTGGCGAACGTGGGTGTCGAGGGCATGGATCCCGGGAAGTTGACCAACTATCTGTGGGAGAAGCACCGGATCATCGTGGTCGCGATTGGGCATCCCGCGTGTACCGGCCTACGCGTGACGCCGAACGTATATACCACGCTGGAAGAAGTCGATCGGTTCGCTGAAGCGATGGAATTCGTGATCCGCAACGGCCTGCCGAGCTAGGTTGGCGCTTTGACTGTCGGTCCCCGCGCGGGATCGCGTCCCGAGTCAGAGGGCTAGTTTCGTCAACTCCGCCCTTCCGACGGCGCCTACGGCGGAATTTACGATCTCGCCGTTCTCGAAACGCGCAAAGTAGGGGATCGAGCGAATCCCGTACCGTTCACTGATTCCCGGCGAACGGTCCGTATCGACTTTCGCAACGAGCAGTTCTCCCGCCTTGTCACGGGCAATCTCGTCCAGGATCGGCGCCATGGCGCGGCACGGCGCGCACCAATCCGCGTAGAAATCGACCAAGACCGGAACGGGGGACTGCAGGACGGTGCGGTCAAAATGGTCCTCGGGAATCTTCACCGGTCGGTCGAGCAGAAAGGGCTTCCCGCAGTGGGCGCACTTTGGCCCCTTGTCGTGTCGCGTCAGGTCGACGCTGTTGGGTGTGTCGCAAAATTGGCAGGGTAAGGTGATGTTCATGCCCCATTCCTGTGTAAGTCAATCCGGTTACCGTGCGGCGTGTTCAATCGGCCTGTAAGTATCACCAGTCGGCCGGGTTTTCAGAATACCAGCGCCGGAGCACCTGTTCGGCCGGTTTCCCTTGGGGCGTGAAATCGCGCTCCGCATCTCCACGAAGCGTGGCTTGCCACTTCCACCAGTAGAATCCCGCAAACCACGGTTCCGACCAGAGGGCCCGGAACGCCGCTTCATACGCCGCGTGTTGCAGGGACCCATCGATGTCACCCTCGAGTTCCCACCGCCACGGGTATGCCGTTGAACCCGCGTGCGACTTGTAACCAATCTCCGTGAACAGCACGCGGCGTCGTTTCAGCGCGCTGACAGCCGCCAGTTGCTGCTTGATGGGTTGCCACGCATTGGTGAGATGCGAGAGACGCAGTGCATCGTCTGCCGAACCCGGATCGCCCAGCTCGAAATACGCCTGGATCCCAATCAAATCGAGCGCATCCCACCACGGTACGTCGGCATAATCATCCCAGTTGGCGGCGTACGTGAGCCATCCGTGAAACCGTTCCCGCACTCGCGCGATCGTCAACCGCCATTCTCGGCGTCGTTGGACGGTCATGCGGAGTTCCGTGCCGACGCTCATGCCGACGGCGTCCATGCGTTGGGCCAGATCGGCGTAATGCTCGATGAACGAGCGATACGATGCGAACCACTCCGCCCACTCCGCGTCGTTTGCCATGTGGACCTCGCCGCGCCAGTGCCCATCGACGAAATCCGCCAGGGTGGGGACGAGAATCACGCGCAGGCCGGCCGCTCGGGCGGCGCGTCCCACGGCGAGCAGCCCGTCATCGGAGAGCGACCAGTCGCGTCGGCGTCCATCCAACCGCAATACGGCCGGATCTCGGTGGCTTCGCATATACCCAAACGGAAACAGCGCCACGTGGGAGGCGCCGATGCGCCGAACTGAAGCGAGATCGATGTCTTCCGCCCGGGCACGGAACGCGTCGAATGCGACGCCGCGCTGTTGACCCGCAATGGGCGTTACGCGCTTTCGTCTGGAGCACGCGGCCGCCAGGCTCGCGGCGGAGACGATGAATGCGCGGCGCTGCATCATGCGGTCATGGAGAAGTGTGAACGCTCGAAACGGGACGGACTTTTACGCGGGCATCCCGAGAGCAGGGCGCCGCCGGTTGTCCTGCCGGATGGCGCGCCACAACCAAGACGTCACGAGGGCCAGCGCACTCAGTCGGAGGACAATTGCCGAGGCGTTGGGAATGCCGAGCGTGCCAACGACACTCGGTGCTACCGACCAGTAGTACAGACCGACGGCGAGGGCGGCAAGCCAGGGCAGCGTGCGGGCTGCGTTGAGCTTGAGCGCCCGAACCACGAGTGCAGTGATCACAAAACTCGCCACGGCCCACAGTCCGATTTGGACGTATACGGTACCGGCCGTATTGATAGGACCGTCAGCGGTGGTGAAGAACCCGAACACAAAGCCGGGGAACGCCGCCGCAAACGCTCCGTGCGCCGTCCAAAGCCAGCCAGGGCTGATGCGTGGTCTTCCCAGCACCTGGTTCATGGACTTGCGCGGTGACAGGTCGATGCAGCCGTGCCGGGTGCACATGTTACATGGCGGGCACCGGGCGTTATCGGTCGCCCTGAGCGGGTTCTGCCCGTACAGGCGTTCGACCGGCAACACGGGACAAAACGCGTTGCAGAAGCCGGCCTTTTGGTCGAAGATCATTCCGAGAATCACGGCCGCCAGCGCGACGGCGAGGATCGTGCCGAGCAGTGCGACGCTATTCGTGTTGAACAAGAACCGACGCGCCGGGACTAGGATGGCGAGCAGGACGATGCCAAGCGCACCGGCACGGACAGTCCACGTCCTGGTGGGCCGGCGACGGCTAATGATTCCGTTCCCCATGACGTTGAGCGAGGCAAGCGGGCATACGTTGCGCCAGATCGCCGGCGAAACGAGCAGTGAGGCCGGCACGAGTGGAATCAGCACGCTCCAGAGGATGATGAGCGACACCTGCGGACGGAGCCATAAACCCAACAGGAGCGCTCCCGTCGCCACGAGTCCACCCACCTGTGCGATGCGCCAGAACGCGGCTTGTCCGGGCCTCGCTTCCTCGAGTGCTGTTTGCCGTCTCATGCAGTCGTCTTCTTCATATTTTCTTCACGAGGAGGCCCGTCCAACGTTAACATGACGCGCCTATACTGGTAAGCGGCACAGGGTTCCACCACGAAGGGAGTGTTGTTGTGACTTCACATAAGCGCCGGACCATAGACGGTCATGTGATGAGACCGGAGAGTCTCATGATGAGCTACGGCTACGACCCCGCGCTGTCCGAGGGAGCCGTCAAACCACCGATTTTTCAGACGTCGACGTTTGCGTTTGAATCGGCCGAGGCGGGCAAGGCGTTTTTTGAGGTCGCCTACGGCCTACGGGAGAAGGGGCCGACCGAGGAACTCGGACTGATCTACAGCCGGCTCAACAATCCCGACCTCGAGCTGCTGGAAGACCGGCTCACGCTCTGGGATGGCGCGGAGGAATGTGCAGTGTTCGAGAGCGGAATGGCCGCAATCGCCACGAGCCTCTTGTCCTTCGTTCGTCCCGGGCACGTGCTCGTGCACAGTGAACCGTTGTACGGAGGCTCCGACTACCTCATCAACCATGTGCTGGCCGATTTCGGCGTCTGCCCCGTCGCGTTCCCTGCTGGTCAGCCCGTGAGCGAGTTCGAATCGGCGGTACGTGCCGAGATCGGCAAACGTGTCGTGAGCGTGGTTTTCGTCGAGACACCGGCAAACCCGACCAATGCGCTCGTCGACATTGCGGGCGTTGCCGAGTTCGCGCGAACGCTCGCCCTGCGCGAGACGACGCCGGTCGTGATGGTTGACAACACGTTCTTGGGCCCGCTCTGGCAACACCCCCTCGAACACGGCGCCGATCTCGTCCTGTACTCAGCGACCAAGTTCATCGGGGGGCACAGTGACGTCATCGCAGGTGCCTGCCTGGGCCGCGCCGACCTGATTGGCCTGACGAAAACGCTCCGCACGTTCTTGGGGAGTATGGCGGGTCCGTGGACCGGTTGGCTGCTCATGCGAAGTCTCGAGACGCTCAAGATGCGGATGACGGCGCAAATGAAGAATGCACGGTACGTCAGCGATTTCCTGAGCGATCATCCAAAAGTGCGGAGCGTCCAGTACCTGGATCTGATTCGCGAGAATGATCCGATGTATGACGTGTATAGACGGCAGTGCGCGGCGCCGGGTTCGCTGATCGCGTTCGAAGTGGAAGGCGGCGAAGGCGGTGCGTTCCGGTTCTTGAATGCCCTGGAGCTGATCAAGCTTGCGGTGAGCCTGGGTGGCACCGAATCGTTGGCGGAACATCCGGCAACGATGACACACGCCGATGTCCCGGCCGAGGCGCAGGCGCGGATGGGAATCGTCCCGGGGATGGTCCGGCTCTCAGTTGGAGTGGAGTATTACGAGGATATCGTCGCCGACGTGCGCCACGCGCTCGAGGCAGTGTGAACGAGTGGCGTGACGCGGAGAACGGGGCGGGGGCGGGCTACGCCGCCCCCTCCTGCTGCACAACCCCGCCCGTTTCGAGCCACTTGAGCTCGTCGGACATCACGCGCTGCGCGAGGCCGTACACCGCTACGTCGTCGTTGTCGAACACCCGGGCAAAGCGGGCATCGACGTCGCGCCGCGCGGTGCGGCAAAAGACGTCCGCCAGGTGGACTGCGGTGCCGCCGCGTGCGCGCTCCTCGGGAGACTTGCTGGTTCTGAGGCTCTGCGCTTTCGCGCACACCGCCGCCATGGCGAAGAGTTCGGCAACAATCTCGACGAGTCGCGCGAGCACCGCCTGGCGTTTCTCGAGTTTTGGCCCGTGCCGTACGATCGCGTAGAACAGCGCCCGAGCGAGCTTGCGCGAACGTCGGTCGACAAAGCGGACGTGCTTGGCCAAGCGGCCGAATTCTCCAAACCGCGGCCACCAGCCCCAGCCTAGCCAGCGCGTGGGATACCACACGGCGTAATACAGGCCGGCCTTGAAGAATGCGGGTAGCTTCTTTGCGAGCGACGCCTTCGGGTCGGCAATGGCACCAGCCACTTTGAGGTGTTGATCCACTGCTTCCCGGGCGATGAACAGACGCATGATCTCGCTCGACCCCTCGAAGATCAGATTGATGCGAAAATCACGCATCATGCGCTCCACGGGAACGGGCTGCTCGCCACGCTTCCTCAAGCTATCGGCGGTCTCGTAGCCGCGACCGCTCCGAATCTGCAGCGTATCATCGACCACGGACCAGCCGCGCTCCGTGTTCCACAGCTTGGCGATGGCCGCCTCGAGCCGGATGTCGAAGCCTCCCTTATCGGCCATCAGTGTGCTGATTTCCGACAGGGACTCCATCGCAAACGTGCTCGCTGCGATGCGGCCGAGCTTCTGTGCGACGGCGTCGTGCTTACCGATCGGGTGGCCCCATTGCACGCGGCTCTGGCTGAAGCTCCGCGCGATGTCAACACACCGCTTGCCGGCCGCGGCGCACGTTGCAGGCACCGTGAGCCGGCCCGTGTTCAGTGTGATCAGCGCCAGCTTGAGCCCCTTGCCCTCGCCCCACAGCACGTTTTCCTTCGGAACGCGCACGTTGGTGAACCGAAGGACGCCGTTCTCGATTCCGCGGAGCCCCATGAACTCGCAGCGGAGCACCACTTCAACGCCCGGCATGTCGCGTTCCACAATGAACGCCGTGATGCGCCGCTCGCCGGTCTTTGCCATGACGACAATGATCTCGGCGACCGTGCCGTTGGTGCACCAGAGTTTCTCGCCGTTCAAGATGTAGGCACTCCCGTCCTCGGTGAGGGTCGCGGACGTGGTCATGCGCGCCGGGTCACTGCCAACGCTGTCCTCAGTGAGCGCAAACGCGCTGATGGCCCCTTTGGCGAGTCGCGGGAAATACTTCTGCTTCTGATCTTCGGTTCCAAACAGCTTGAGCGGCTGTGGTACCCCGATAGACTGATGGGCTGAGAGGAGGGTCGCAACCGATCCGTCCACGCTCGCGACCATCGAAATGGCGCGATTGTACACGGTTTGGGAAAAGCCAAGCCCGCCGTATTGTTTGGGGATCTTGATCCCAAAGCATCCGAGTTCCTTGAGGCCGTCGATGACCGTCTGCGGGACCTTGCTGTTTCGGTCGATCGCGTCGCCGTCGACGTGGTCGCGCAGGAAGCGCTCCAGCCGGTCCAGCCACGGGCGCGCTGCTGTTAGTTCGGCGGCGTCGACTTCGGGCCACGGATGGATGAGGTTGAGGAGAAAACGTCCGTTGAACAGCTCACGCACGAAACTCGGGGCATGCCACTCCGTTTCTCGGGCCGCTTCGGCGACCGCGCGGGCCTCCTGTTCGGAGGCCGCAGCCTTCTGAGATTCGGTTTCTTTTTCAGGTGCGACGGCAGTCATGAGACTCCAATTCGTGAATTCAGGTAAGGGCCACGCAATTTCGCGGGTCGGGGACGCCCGACCGGGGCCTACTCACACTGCAATATGCTATTGGCCAAGTCGAGGCGCTACTGTGAGCTACGTTGCATTCGCGTACGCATGTATATTAAGTCCGTCGGCCCGCGCGCGTGGCCACGGCCACATGCGCTCTCTGTTGATTGCCGTCGCTTCGACCTATATTCGCAGTCATCTATGGCCTCGATCTCCTTGAAGGAGACACTCTATCCCTCCCGAGCCAGCGCCGGCGCGGAACTTGGCCGCCAGCTCGCCGGAACCATTACGCCGCCGACGGTAGTGTTCGGTATCACGCCCGGCGGCGTCGAGATCGCACACAACGCGGCAGAAGCGGTGGGAGCGGATTTTGACGTGCTCGTCGCGGCGGACGTGGACGTGGAAGACGTGGGAGTTGTCGGGGCGATCGTGGAAGATGGCGACGCGTTCCTGGACCCCGACTTCGAGCCCAGCTTTGGCATGCTCGATGTCTTGAATGAGGGCATTGATCAAGCGCACCGCACGATCAGGTCCGACCAGATTCTGTTCCGCGGCCAGCGCCCGATTCGCTCCGTGACCGGAGCGGATGCCGTGATTGTCGACGGTCATGCGACCAAGCCATGGAGGCTCTTGGCTGCCGGGATCTGGGTGCAGCGGCATGCGCCGGCGCGCGTGATCATGGCATCACCGGTCGGAACGCTCCCTGTACAGGAGCGACTGCGCGCGCGCAAGTATCA
>JBFHWR010000086.1:0-12359 GCA_041599395.1 Gemmatimonadales bacterium
GCGCGGGATCCCTATGGTGCCTCGTCGTCACGCCGAACGCTCGAGTACACGGTTCGGCGCGCGGGCGCCAACCCCCGTGTCGAGCTGATCGTCCGGTCTGAAAAGGGTGGCACCGTGCGCCGGGCCGTCTTGTTGAATGGCGAAACCGGCGGCTAAGTGGCTCAGGGCACCATCTTACGCTGTCTGATTTCGCGTCCTCCAAACCCTGTGGGGCTCGGCGGCATCCTATAAGCGCACAGACGACCCTCGCCTGGCCTTGGGACGGATAGCATGGCGAACCGCTGATATGAACGATCTGGTCCGCCGGGCAGGCAACGGCGATCGGTCGGCCTTTGAGCACCTGTACCGGGAGAACGTAGGACGCGTGTACGCCCTGTGCCTGCGATTGACTGCGGACGCGGCTCTGGCAGACGAGCTGACGCAGGACGTGTTCGTCCGGGCATGGCAAAAGCTCCGGACGTTCCGTGGGGAGAGCGCGTTCTCGTCATGGATTCATCGCTTGACCGTCAACCTGGTGCTGAGTCACCGCCGCGCCGATGTCAGACGGGCCGCGCGCGAAGAAACGGCCGCTGGTACGAGCTCTTCATTTGGCCAAACCGAACGTGAGGGGAGTAGGATCGATCTCGAGCGCGCCCTGCGGAACCTGCCGGCCGGGGCGCGTGAAGTACTGGTGCTGTACGACATCGAAGGCTATCGGCATGGAGAGATTGCCAAGTTGCTCGGGATTGCACCGGGTACATCCAAGGCGCAGCTACACCGGGCCCGAAAACTGTTGCGGGAGGCACTCGAACCTTGACGCATGACACCGTGCAAAACGCCTTGCACGACTACGTCGAGCAGGCTCTGGATGACGAGACCGCGCAGATGGTGGAACGCCATCTTCTCGAGTGCGCGACCTGCCGTGAAGAAGCCAATCGGCTCGACAACCTTCTCACGGGCGTGCGCGCGCTCCCGCGGACCATTGAACCGCCGAGAGATCTCTGGCCGGACATCGACGTACGTATCCGCGGCCGGGGGAGGGGTCTGTTCGACCGATCGCTTTGGTCTCTGCGGTACGCCGTCGCGGCGGCGGCGGTCATCTTGGTGGTCGCAAGCTCGGCGGTATCCTATCAACTTGCCATGAAGGCGCGTCGCTCGGCGACGATGCCTTCGGGTCCGGCGCTCACGCAATTCATGGAGACGGAATTGGAGTACGTCAGGGCGGTTGCCGAACTCGAGGACGAGCTGGCGCGGGCGCGGCAGATGCTGACCCCGGAGGCCCGAACCCTGATCGACCGGAATCTCCGCATCATCGATGCCGCGATTCGGGAGACGCGCGCCCTGCTCACGATGAATCCAGAAGACGCCAACGTCGTAGAAATGTTGTCGGGGATCTATCGAAAGAAGGTGGATTTGCTTCAGCAAGCCAACCGTATGGCGTTCGAGAGCTAGGCGATGTCGTTCAGAGTCAGTTGCCTCGCGGTTGGGACGCTAGTCTTTGGGTCCGGTACCGCATTGGGGCAAGGCCCACTGGACGAGCGTAAGCAGGCCGCGAGAGACGGGACCGTCAAGATTTCGAGCGCCGCCGGGTCGGTCCATGTCATGGGATGGAACCGGGACACTGTGGCCGTTACCGGTACCCTCGGCCCGGGCGCCGACCTCGAGTTCCAAAGTGGTAACCGGGAGACGAGGATTCGGATTGCGGTGCAGGGGCGCGACCCTCCGGAGCGTGTACCCCCGAGCGACATCGTCGTCCGCGTTCCTCGGCAGAGTTCCGTTGCCGTGCGGACGGTTGCCGCAGCCATCGAGATCTCGGGAGTCAATGGGTCTGCCGACGTGGAGTCGCAAACGGGAGATATCCGGGTGAGCGGTTCCGTCAGAACGGTCTACGCCGAATCCGCTGGTGGCAACGTGCAGCTGGACGTGTCGACAAAAGTCGCGAGGGCAAAAACAGTGGACGGCGACATCACCGTGCGCGGCGCGCGGGGGTACCTCGACGTCTCGACCGTAAGTGGCACGGCGCACGTGATGGGCCGAGAGGTGTGGGAGACGGAGATGACCTCGGTGTCGGGCGACATCACGTTCGAGGGCAGCTTCAGCCGCGAAGGCACCCTGTACGTGGAGAGTCATAGCGGTACCATCGAACTCGTCCTGCCTTCCAACCAGGGCGCAGATTTCGACATCGTGAGCGTGACCGGCAACGTCGAAAACAGCTTCAGCCGGGCGTCCGGTCCAACGTTTTCGATCGGGGGTGGGGGGACGCAGGTCAAGATTAAGAGTTTTAAGGGGCTTGTTAGAATCAGATCGGACGAGAGGTCATAGGCGCTAGAAAGCGGGTGGTAGGTGGTAGCTGGTAGGTCTTAGGGCCCTTCCACCCATTAGAGTACTGTGTCACGAGCACCGTCAGCTGGACTCACAAGACCTAACACCTACGACCTGACACCTAACACCTTGCTGGCGCAGCATCCAAACCCTCTGAACTCGACCGGCGTCTCAGTATTGCCAACTAAAGTCGGTGAACGATCTCCTGGAGGTTCAGCATGTCACGTAAGTCATTAGCCCTGCTCGCGCCGTTGGCTGCGGCTGTCATCTTGGTCGCGGCGACCAACCGGCCGGCGACCGTGGGCGCTCCTTGGATCTCCCTGGAGCTGCCGGCCAATCCGATGGACCCCACGACACGTGGAGCCGCATTTGTCGTGCACACCTACTATCACGAAAACGCGGCGCGGTTTCCGCTCAGCGGGACGGCTGAGGGGATCGTCAAAGGGAAGCGTCAGTCAATCCCCCTCGAGTTTGCCAAGACTGACCGTCCGGGCGTTTACGCGGTCAGGCAGCAGTGGCAGGCAGAGGGGAGCTGGGTCCTGGCGATCAACCTGGACATGCAGGGAGGGTCGGGTCTCCTGGTGGAGCTGGGCCCGAATGGTGGGGTCAAGAACGCTGATTACTACGATTTCCCGAGCAAGGTCATCTCCCTCAACTCCGTCCGCGTGGTGGGTGGCGGAGTCGATGCCGGTGAGATCGACCGTACCCTGAAGACCATGACAAAAGCCACGGACGAGTAGGCTTCGTATTTGGCGGAGCGGGTGGGCGCGGCTCTGCGCCGCCCACTCCTCTCCGCAGTCTGGCGTGTCCCTTCGCGGCCTGCAGTTCGCGCGTCCCTGGAACGATCCCAACCAAGGCGCCGCTCACTGACGCCCGCTCCGGGACCCGCCAAGCTGCTCCGAGAGGGTCAATCGCCATTCTCCACTCTCCACTCTCCACTCTCCACTCACTACTCACCTTTCCCGACTAGATTCCGTACATCATGATCCGCGCTCTGTTCCTAGCCGATACGCACCTCGGTTTTGATCTACCTACGCGGCCGCGCGTCGTCCGCCGGCGCCGCGGACACGATTTCTTTGCGAACTTTGAACGGATCATTGATGACGCGATAGCCCGGAACGTCGATTGCATGGTTCACGGCGGGGATTTGTTGTACCGCAGTCGGGTACCTCCTAATCTCGTCCAACAAGCGTTCGCTCCGCTCAAGCGGGTGGCCGATGCCGGCATCCCGGTCTACCTGGTGCCAGGCAACCACGAGCGCTCGCGCATCCCGCATGACATGCTCGGCTTGCACCCGCACATCCACATTTTTCATCGGCCCCAGACGTTCGTCGCCAAAATGAACGGCGTGCGCGTCGGCCTGTCGGGCTTCCCCTACGCGCGGGACGGCGTACGGCAGCGGTTCCGCAACCTGGTAGGAGAAACCGGCTGGCGCGAGACGGAGACAGACATAAGGCTGTTGTGCGTACATCACTGCTTCGAGGGCGCGACCGTCGGACCGGTCAACTACACGTTTCGCAGCGCGTCCGATGTCGTCAGTGCCGCCGATGTACCGTCCGAGTTTGCCGCGATTCTGTCCGGGCACATCCACCGCCATCAGGTTTTGACAGCCGATCTTCGGGGCCGTGACCTCCCCACACCGGTGCTTTACCCAGGATCGATCGAGCGTACGTCGTTTGCGGAAGCGGATGAGCCCAAAGGGTACTTGCTGGTTGAGCTGGATTCACGTGATGCCGGAGGCACATTGACGCGGTGGCAGTTCCGTCAACTCCCCGCCCGCCCCATGATCGTGAAAGAGCTGTATCCGGAAGACACGCATACGAGTGTCTTTGAATCGCGCATTCGACACGCGATAGCAGGGAGTCCGCCCGACGCGGTGCTCAGGCTTCGAGTTCACGGCGTGCTCGAAGACGCGTCGCGAGATGTCGTGCGGGCCGATCGCATTCGCGCACTCACGCCCCCAACCATGAACGTTGAAGTGGTTTTGGTTGACGAACGGCGTGCTCCGCATATGGCGACGACGCGGAAGCGCGATACCTCTCGGGCGTTCTGAAATGCGGTCCCGTCCAACTCGCGAGACCGCGGCTGAACCAGCGAGGTCAGCGGAAGCTGCAGGAGTCGGGTGTCGTTCCGAGACCGGCCGACTCGAGCGTGTGCTGCTAGCGGATCCACGACACGCCTTTGCGAGCCAGGACGTCATCCAAAATCGGTGGCGAGAATTTGGTTTCAGGGGACCACCGGACTTCAAGCAGGCCGTTGCCGAATTCGATCGATTCGTCGACCTCCTGACCGGGTTCGGCGTGGTTGTCGAGTATCTCACTGGCACCGACCGTCCGGGTCTCGATGCCATCTATGCGCGCGACGCCTCAGTGGTCGTTGGCGGGGGCGCCGTCCTCGGTAGGATGGGGAAACGCCAGCGACAACATGAACCGAGTGCCCACGGACAGACGTTTGCGAGCCTTGGGGTGCCGATCCTCGGTTCGATCGGAGGGAGCGGACTCCTCGAAGGTGGTGACGTGGTCTGGATCGACGACAACACCCTCGCTGTCGGTTCTGGATACCGCACCAACCCCGAGGGCATCCGCCAACTCGGAGTCGTCTTGGCGGACGGCGCCACCGACCTGAGTACCGTCCCGCTGCCGCATTGGCGCGGGCCCGGCAGCGTGCTCCACTTGATGTCGATCTTCAGTCCGGTCGATCGTGACCTCGCGCTCGTCTATTCCCCGCTCATGTGCGTACCGTTTCGCGAAACGCTGTTATCACGTAGTATTGAGATCGTGGACGTTCCGGACGACGAATTCGAGACGCTGGGCGCCAACGTGTTGGCTGTTGCACCACGCCGGTGCGTGATGCTCGATGGGAATCCCCAGACGCGTGCCCGGCTCGAGGCCAAAGGTGTGGACGTTCACGTGTTTGCCGGCAATGAGATTTGTGTAAAGGGCGACGGCGGTCCGACCTGTCTCACCAGACCACTCAGGCGCGCTCATGAATAACCCTTTCAAAGACAATGTTGTGATTGTGACCGGCGCTTCGAGCGGCATCGGTCGTCAGATCGCATCGCAGCTGGCCGATCAGGGCGCCCTGCTCACGTTGGCATCGCGCGATGCTGCTCGTCTGGAGGCGGTAGCCGCCGCGTGCCGGGAGCGTGGTGGCACGGCGCTGGCCCTCCAGACGGATGTGACGGAAGATCAGCAGTGCCGCCGGCTCATCGATCGTACGGTGCACGAGTACGGCAGGCTGGACACACTGATCAACAACGCCGGCATCTCGATGATTGCGCGGTTCGACGACCTCCGGGATCTCACGTTGCCGGCTCGGATCATGAACGTGAATTATCTGGGTGCAGTCTATTGCACGTTCTACGCGATTCCCCATTTGAAGAAGACACAGGGTCGTATCGTCGGCATCTCGAGTCTGACCGGAAAGGCCGGCGTCCCCATGCGGACGGTCTATGCGGCGAGCAAGCACGCGATGGCCGGATTGTTCGATTCGCTTCGGATCGAGATGATGGATTACGGTGTGAGCGTCACGATGGCGTATCCGGATTTCGTCGAAACCGAAGTACGAGATCGCGCGCTCGGCCCGGACGGCCAACCGGTCGGGATCTATCCTGCTCGCGAGGGCGAGTTCATGTCCGCCGAGACGTGTGCGCGGATCATCATCACCGCCGCGGCAAAGCGGAAGCGGGAAGTCATCATGTCGCTACGCGGCCGGGTCGGGAACCTGCTCAAGGTCGTGGCACCCGGGCTAGTAGATCTGATGGCCAAGCGGGCTATGGAGAAAGTCGAGGGGACAACCTAAGCGGGTGGTAGGTGGTAAGTGTTGGGTGGGACGTGACGCTTTGTGGACCAACGAGTCCCCCACTCAACTCTGACCTAACACCTAACACCCAACACCTAAAACCTACTGCGCTGCACTCTCCACTCTCCGCTCACTACTCACCACTCCGCCGACTCCCCCTGTCCGACCACGTGTCGGCCCTGTTGCATCCTTCGTCGTACCAACTGATGTACCTGATCCCGAGTCCACCAGCACCACGTCTCGGCGTCCACGGCGACCACGGTGAAAAGGTGTCCCAGGCGTGCTGCCGTCGTGATGTCCTTTCCCGACAGCGCGCAGAGATCGAGGGACCGTGAAATACGGAGTGGCGCGGGCCGTTTTGCTCCGTGGCCTTCCAAGGTGGGCTCAAAATCCACGGGAGGGTGGTTATGCCATACCGCAAGCGAGGTGCTCGGGCACGGCATGAAACGCGACCGCTGGAACGTGGAAAGGCGGGGCTCCGGCATCGAGAACTCGGTGACGAGAGCGCTGTCGCCACGGACGGTCCCTTCGAGGCAGAGGACGATCTCGGTGTGGAGGCCTCCCGCGAGCAAGCTGAGTTTGGATGCCACGACGGGCTCGAGAGTGAGGTAGCGCGGGCTGTCGGGTTGTCCTCGGAGGGGCACTGTGGATCCCACGAAAACCAGGATCAGACCAGCCACTCCAAGCACGAGATGGTGTGCGCTCAACCCATGCTGTCTTTCGGGGGTTGCAGGATCCGGATCCACCACACTTCTGCCCAGGTTACAGAGTATCGGTCGCTTCAGACACACCCTAGGTATGCCAAATGACGCCGAACATCTGTTACCTGGGTCACGTTCAGCGTCACGACGGGTGCCCGGAGCCGAGCTCCAAAAGGCCACGCCAGGCTGCGAAGGGCAAGACCGACGACTGCTGACGAGAAAAGGGCCCCGCAACCGACTGCACGGTCGCGGAGCCCCGTACTTCTCGTGGTTCGGGTCGCTACGACCGCTTCTCCATTGCTTCCTTGCGCGTCAGCGCAACGCCGACGCTGTTGAAGTTTTCGCTCGCAATCTCGCTAAAGAGCTGCTTTGCTCGCTCGGCGTTCCCGGCACCCTCATGTGCAAGCGCGAGGTGGTACTTGGTGTACACGTTGTTGGTGTTGGCCTGCTCGAAGTGACGGACCGCCTCGGCGTGTTTCCTTTGCAAGAGACTCGTAAGCCCCATCAGATCGTGCATGGGTTCCAGCCTCCGCGGGTTCTTGTCCGCTTCCACCAGCCGCGCGAACTCTTGGGCCTTCGCGCTTGCGGTGGCGAAATCGCCTTTGCGCGCCGCGAGCACACCGTCGAAGTAGGCGATGTTTGCATCTTGGCCCATGCGGAAGTCATCCGTGCCGACACGATTTGATTCGTCGTTCATGAGTTCCGTGCGCTGCGCGAGGGCCTGGCTCGCCGCATCCAACAAGTTGTGATGCATCGCGATGATTGCTTGGTTGGTGAGCAGATTGATCTTCAAGCCCGTCGGCTCGGGGATGTCCATTCCATCGATGGACTCGACGAGGTCTCCGAGTTCGTCGATGGCTGCTTGCGGGCTGCCCTCATGCACACTCACGAAGGCTCGGTACAACCCAAAGGCTGGGCGCTCGTTGGCTTGGCCCAATTCCATCGCCGCGTCATAGTCCGCGCGCGCCGCTGCGTACTCCCCGAGGAACGAGTTCACATGACCGCGTTGCTGAAGCGGAGAGCCGTCAGTGGGATCGAGTTCTGCGGCCGCCGTATAGGCATCACGCGCCTCCTCGAATTTACTCTGCGCGCGGAGGGCGTCTCCCAGGAAATCCTGCGCTAGCGGTTCTTCGGGTTCCAGCGCGACATATCGCCGCATGAACTCTTCAGATTTGGCGAAGTCCTTGGGTTCGCTGAACAGGTAGGAGTTCCCGAGCTGCGCGTAGGCGGGTGCAAACTCGGGTCGGAGGTCGACGACTTTCATCATCGTTGCGCGAGCGGCCTCATGCAGGTTGAGCGCGCCTTGTACGTTCGCGAGACTCATCCACGCCCGCGGGCTGTTCGGCATCAGCTCGACGAGGGCTTCTGCCAGCTCCAGCTGATCCGTGACGTCCCCCTCAAACCCCTCCTGCGCAATCTGGATGAGGATCTGCTCGGCCCGGGTGGCGTGCATGCTGTGTTCGCCGGCGCGATCGAGATTGGCCTTGAATTCATCCAGCGACGTTGCCGAGTTGGCAAGCTGCAAGTACGCGTGGGCGAACATTGGGTCCGCATCGACGGCTCGCTGGAAGTGGACACGTGCATCCAGGAATCGTCCAACGTCGAGGGCACGCTGCCCTTGGAGAAAATGGTTTCGAGCCTCCTCTGATTCCGTGGTCACGGGAAGTGTCATCACGAGACCCTCGATGTTCTCGGGCCTGCCGAATTCCATTGCTCTTTCGTCGCCGCACCCGAAGAGTAAGGCGATAACGGGAAGTGGAGCGAGTATGCGAAGGCGCTTCATGGGGGGCCTCCTGGAAGGGGTATCGCGTTCTATGTCAACGCCGTGACGACCGGCGTCTTGTTGTTACGCTGATCGAGAGTGTGGAAATCGTGGACCACCGCGCTGCGCACAACATCGTGTCCGATCCCGTGATTGGCAAGGGCTGCTAGACCGACGAGATCCCGACGGTACTCTCGCTCGCGTGCACCGAGCCGCATTTTCGACGTCAGGTGCCTGGTTGTTGCACTCGATATCCTGGTCCGCGTACGATTTGCCCGGGCTTGGCTCCAGTGTGCACTCCGTCTCGCACCACCGCCACGCCATTTACGAAGACATGTTGCATACCGACGGACAACTGATGCGGCTCGGGGAAGGTTGCAACATCGATGATCGTCTCGGGATCGAATATCACCACGTCGGCGTGCATCCCCTCTCGCAGGAGCCCCCTGTCCTGGATGCTCAGGCGGGTCGCTACCGCCGAGGACGCCTTGCGCACTGCGTCCTCCAGCCTGACAACGTTCTGCTCACGTACGTAACGCCCAAGAATGCGGGGAAACGTACCGTACGCCCTCGGGTGCGTGAGACCACTCGCCCTCGTCGGGTCAAAGCCTCCTGCATCGGTGCCGAATTTCATCCACGGCTGCTGCATTTGGAGGGCGACGTTCACCTCGCTCATCATGAAATAAATCGTGCCCACGCGTTGCTGTTCGGACAGCACGAGATCCATGGCCGCATCCACCCAGTGTTTGTCTTGTGCGTCCGCGATGTCGGCGAGACGCTGTCCGCGGTATGCGGCGTTTTCCGGCTTGTTGACGCCGAGGATCAAGACCCCTTCAGGCGTGGACAAGGCACAGAGATTTTCCCAGTCACTCGTTTGATGGAGGATCTCCTCTTTGATCGTTGCCCGCATCTCGGGATCCGCGAGGTTGTTGAACAACATGCCGTTTGCCGATGCCCAGGGGGGAAAACAGGCGGTGAGCCCGGTTCCGCCTGCCGTGTACGGATACATGTTGGCCTGAATGTCCGTGCCGTTAGTCCGCGCGTGATCGATGAGGGCGATTGCCGCACCGGCTTTCCACCAGTTTCGTCTCCCAGCGGCCTTGAGATGGAAGATCTCAACCGGCACCCCCGCTTCCTCTCCAATCGTGATAGCTTCTTCGATCGCCTCGAGATACTTATCGGCCTCAGATCGCATATGTGTGATATAGGTTCCCCCATACGGCGCCATCGCCTTGGCGATTTCAATCAATTCGTCGGTCGACGCATAGTTCCCAGGCGGGTAGATCAGCGCCGAGCCGATGCCAAACGCGCCACCTTCCATTGCCTGACGCACGATGGTCCGCATCGTATCCAACTCCGCGGGGGCTGCGGGGCCCTGCTGCATTCCTTTGGCGTACTGCCGGACCGTACTCGCTCCCAGAAACGACCCGATGTTCGGCGAGACACCTCGTGCGTGCATGGCCTCGAGCCAATTACTGAATGCGGACGGCCCCATGAACTGGGCAAACTGCGCCAACCGGTCCGGGCTGGGATTGCCATCGGCACTCAACGTCCAGCGGCTGACCGGCGCGTTGGTTGTACTCTCGCCCATGATCTCGGTGGTGATGCCCTGTGTGATCTTGCTGACGACCCGGGAGTCGCCTCTGAGGAACGCCCCTCGGGAATGGCTCTGGATGTCGATGAAGCCCGGCGCGACGACCGAGCCCGTAGCATCAACGCGCTGCCGGGCCGGTAGGTCCTGCAACAACCCTCGCGGGGTAATGTCCGTGATGCGACCGCCGCTGATTGCCATGTCTCCATAGAACCACGCCGCGCCCGTCCCATCGACGATGCGCCCGTTCTCAATGACCACGTCTGCCGAGTCGGCGTAGCCCGAACGATCTTGTGCAGGCGCGGACGTTCCGAGCAGGACTACGTAGGCTCCGGCAACACAAAGAGACTTCCACATGATGCCTCCCGTCGAGGAACTGCGAGTGAGGATATTGGGCGATGTTGCGAACGCGACCGGTGAGTCACGAGCGTCTGCAAGATCGTGCGCAAGGGGTCCAGCAGGCAAGTGGGCAGGCGATGGACGCGGCGGTTAGTTGTCGAAGATCTCCGCGATTCGCCGGGCTCGGTAGTCAAAGATGGACGAGAGCTGTCTGCGGACGATCAGCAAGTGCGCCAGGTCCCCGATCGGGCCCAGCGGTAATTCGTACTCCACGGTGTCTTCCATGACCACGCCCTCGCCGACGCTCCGGAACGTGTGCGTGTGGTACCATCGCTTGTAGGGACCCCGGACCATCTCGTCGGCAAACCCAGCGTCCATCGCGTATTTCCGGATGATCGATTCCCATTTGATTGGGAAGATCCACCACCGCAGGGTATAGCGGATCCGCGTACCCTCGCGTACCTCCGTGTGGGTTGCGTCGTCCACGTGAAACTTGAGCCACGGTGGGGTGATCTCGGCCAGGTTCCGCGGGTCCTTGAAAAACGCAAAGACAGACGAAAGCTCGGCGTGGACGAGTTGGCGACGCTTGAGAACGTGGGCAGCCACAAGCGATCGGGTTGGGATTACACCGCGGCGGCCGTGGCGCCGGAATGCGCACGCGCGGTTTCGGATGACGACTGCGGCGTCAATCGATAGTGAGCTACCAACCATTCGGTTCCGCCGGCAAAGCCAAAGAGTTCTTCGCACGCCAGGAAGAACAGCCGCCAGCGGTGGAACCACCGCCTGGCGTTGGAGCCGTATACCTGTCCGAGTGTGTCGGAGAGCTCTGTTCTGGCCGCTTCCAGGTTACGCCGCCACGCCGCCGCCGTCTTTTGGTAGTGGGTTCCGTTCACCTCCCACTGATCGTCAAGGCGAAAATGGTCGTCAAAGCTGGGTATCAGGCCCAGCGAGGGCATCAATCCTCCGGTGAAGAAGTACCGACCCATCCAGTCGTCTGCCCCGCGTGTTTCGAACGAATAGGCGAACTCACGATGGCAGAACACATGGACGAACAGGCTGCCGCCGGGTCTCAACCACCCGGCAATGCGCCTGAGGAGGTGTTGGTAGTTCCGCATGTGCTCGAACATCTCGATGCTCACTACCCGGTCGAATTCCTCCCCCGCCTCGAAGTCGTTCATGTCAGCGGTGCGCACGGTGAGGTTGGGCCGACGGTGCTGTTCGATGAAGTCGCGCTGCGAAACCGAGTTGGAGACCGCGACGATGCGACTGTTGGGGAATCGTTCGGCCATGAACAGGGAGAGCGACCCCCACCCACAGCCCAGCTCGAGAATGTCCTGGCCATCGGTGAGTTGGGCGCGATCGCACGTCAGCTCGAGCATGCGAACCTCGGCTTCTGCAAGCGACGACGTTCCCGTTGGCCAATATGCGCTGCTGTATTTCATCCAAGGCCCCAACACCTGTTCGAAAAACGCCGCGGGAACCTCGTAGTGCTGTGCGTTCGGTGCCTCTGGCCGGATCGCAATGGGGCTCGCCGCCAAGTGGCCGATAAAGTCGTCGACAGGTGGCGCCTGTTGCTGTTCGCGGAGACGCTGTCGCAACAGCCGCCGGATGCCAAGGCGGATGACGGAAATCGGACAGAGACCGTGCTCTGCGGCCGTGAGCCCGAGCTGACCGATCATGCGGTTTCTTTGGGGAACCACGGAATGAACACGCTCGTGGACCGCTGATACGCACGATATCGGTCTCCGCGACTTCGCAGCGCCTGTTTTTCCGTATATGGGATCCCGGTCAGTCGAAACAGGAACAGCAGCATCAATACGGGTCCAAGCCAGGTGAGGAGCGCGCCCTTCCCGATGAGGACGTA
>JBFHWR010000087.1:0-12308 GCA_041599395.1 Gemmatimonadales bacterium
CACTGCACAGAATGACAAGCTCCATCAGCTGACCACGATGGGAAAGCCGATGACGTGCGACACTCGGCCGGACGACGCCCATGCAGGTTCTACGCGCGGTCTCAGTACGCGATCGACCGAGGTGAGTTAGCACGGCCTATTGAACGATGTTACAGCCTGCCCCACGTCACAACGGTTTTTCTCTGGTCGAGATCCTGATCGTGAGCAGTGGGGTCACCCTGGGTCTCACCGCCGCTGCACCAAGGTTCTCAGTCGCCCTTCACGACGCGAGGGTGCGGGCCGCCGGTCGGCATTTCATCGCGTTGCATTCACTCGCGAAGGCAACGGCTGCAACGTACCGACGTACGACCGAACTCCACATCGATGCGGCCGGGGGGCGGGTTTGGATAGAGGTCGACACGAGTCGCACCGGGGGAGTGCGAGACACGGTACGCGGTGTTCAGAGGGTGGCGCGCGGAGCTGTCGACATGAAGAGTGATCGAACGCTGGTATGCTTCGACCCTATCGGAACCGCGGTCACCTTCGGGAGCTGTGAAGACGGGGCACTGCGGGTCATGTTCGCTTCCGGATCGCGCACGGAAACTGTAACGACGAGCGTCCTCGGCAAAGTGTTGCGATTGCGATGACCAAAGGTGGGGACACGCACGGGTCGGAAGGCGGAATCACCGTGACTGAGCTTCTCGTCTACATGACGTTGTCGTTTGTCGTCGTGGGCGCGGCCGTGAGCTTGCTGATTGCGCAGTCCCGTCATGCACGCCGACAGTTCGATGTCACGGATGTCCGGGAGACCTTGCGATCGGCGGCCGCAGCGCTGGCGTGGGAAATCCAACAGGCGTCTGCGAGCCGCGGGGACCTGATTGCTATCGGATCACAGTCCTTGGTCATGAGATCGATCGAAGGTTCTGCGACGGTTTGTGCGATCGATTCGCTGACCAACTCGTACGGACTGTGGCAACCCCTGGGTCGGTTTGTAAAGAACGGCGGCGACAGCTTGCTCGTGTACGACGCTGGCTTGCAGCAGTGGGTTGCGCATGAGATCGTCAATCTGAAACCGGGGCCTGGCGGCGGCCCCCTGAGTTCGTGTGCCTGGTCCGGACCCCGAGCGCCTGGGGTGCTGGTGAAGGTGAAGAGCGTGAGCGGAATACCGGGCCAGATTGGATCTCCCGTGCAGAAGTTTCGGGTTGTGGAGTACGGCGTGATGAACTGGAGTGACCGGTGGTGGCTTGGGCGACGAGTGAGTGGTGCGTCCTTCGAGGTCTTAACGGGGCCGCTGGCTACTCCCCCCGATAGTGGTGTGGTCTTGCACTACTACGACGCCGCAGGTGCCGCCACGGCTGTCTCGACCAGTGTGCATCGTCTTTCCCTCCGGCTTCGCGCCGAGAGCCAGGATTCCCTCGCCGAGCGACGCGACTCGGCGTACGCCACGGTGTTCTTGCGGAACCAATGAGTGATGTCTATCCATCGTGCTGAGGGAGTGGCGAGGCCGAACGGGGACGGGTTTGCACTGCCTACCGTCGTCGTTGTGTTGTTGCTGCTTGGCGTGATAGCGATCGGGACAGCGGTGAATGCGGGAGTCGACCTTCGCGCGTCGAAAGGCATGCCGGAATCGGCCAGGGCCTTCTATGCCGCTGAAGGGGGTCTCAATTTGATGCTCGCGACATGGGAGACCGCCCGATACGACACGCTGGTCCCGAATCCCGGCGACACCGCGGTAGTGCCGTGGGTAAAACTGCCGGGGAGCGCGGGCAGCTATTCCGGGGTGCTGCAGCGGGTTGACGATGGTTCTGCCAACATGATCGCTCTCACCGTGGAAGGCCGAAGCGCGAGCCCGTTGTGGAGCCAGAGTCTCATCCGTGTCTCGCTGGTACCGCCGGCGCAGCCGGACAGCCTGTTTCGGTGGGCGGCGTTTGGCCTTTTCTACACCGAACTCAATCAGACACTCGCATACGGGCCCATTGGGAGTAACGGGGACATCGAATTCAAGAGTGCGTCACACCTTTTCGGCGATGCCACGGCTGTCGGCACCGTGACCGATCCGACTGACGTCACCGGCACGGTGACCGAAGGCGCGGCGCCGGAGCCGTTCGATCCGGTCGCGTGCCCGGGCGGTCCATTCGGACCGCCTCCCCCGGGCCCGGGCGTCGATTTCAACCCGGCAACCGGCGAGCTCAAGCTCGACTCGGGGAGCGACATTACGTTTCCGGCCGGGACGTATTATTTCACCCTACTCAAGCAGTCCGGCGCCGGGCGGATATCGATCGCCGCCGGAGACAGTGTGCGCATCTATATCGACGGCCAGCTGAGCCTCGACGGCGGGGGCGTCGACAATCACAACACCGCCCGCGCGCTGCAGATATTCGGTTGCGGGGCGGATGCGTCGGCGTGGCAAATGACCGGTACGACCAATGTGCTCGCCGTGTATGCCCCCAAGCACACTGTCAAGCTGAAGGGACCGGCGGCCTACACGGGGTCGTTCATCGGCTGGGAAGTCAAGAAGGAGACCGCAGGGGATTTGCGGTACGATCCCGCGTTCGGTGGAATGGCGGGAGGCAGCTGGGGTGGTGCGAAGGTGGTTCCAGGCTCACGCACGCAGCTCTCGCGGTGATGGAGACCTGCCGAATGACCGGGATGAGGCAAGACGGTGACATGGGTACTCGCCGCGGGATGTCGCTCGTCGAAGTCCTGGTGGCGTTGACGGTGTTTACGAGCGCACTGCTCGTGCTCACACGCACAGGCTTTGTCGCTTCGCACGCGTTGCGGCATGGAGGGAGCTATGTGACCGAGTGGACGATTGCGCAGAGTAAGTTGGACTCGCTCTCGGCCTTGGGCTGGGCGGCACTGGACGGTGAAGAAGGTACGGAAACCGTGCATGGCGTGGCGGTGAGCTGGGAGGTGAAGGGCGTCAACCCTCGTTGGATCGTCTTGGTTGTCAACCGCCAGGTGGGAACGGCGGTACATGCGGACACGTTCACGACCTATGTCGCTGATCTCGATTGATTGGTTCACCTGAGCAGGGAGGACCAGCGGCGTTGCTTGACGCGTTATCCGCCACGCGGCATATTGCCACTGAGCGGAGCGAAGGGGACCGTAGTCAGCTAGGGTAATTTGGTGCCGCTGCTCCGGCGAATGTCACGCCCCATCCCGGGTACGGGGAAGGCAGAGGTTGCAGCAGGGGCACACTCGTCGTTGGAATGGGCTTTGACGTCTCTTCGTTCCGCTGCCAGAAACTCACAAGCGCGTCTCCAGACGCGCTTTTTTTGTGCCCTACTCCTGGCTTGGCGACGCGAGCTACTCGGCGACGTCTTGGAGAAACGTGGTGTTGATCCCCTTCGCCTTGAGCGAGGTGGTAAAGGCCGCTTTGTCGATGGCCTTGATATAGGCTTCCTTGGGCTCCACCAACTTGGCGGTCACCAAATCGAGGAGCGCGTCATTCAGCGTCACCATACCGGCCTTGCGGTTGGTCTGCATGATCGACGGAATCTGGAACGTCTTGGCTTCCCGGATGAGATTGGCGACAGCTGTTGAAGTGAGCAGGACCTCTCTGGCCGCCACCCGTCCACCTCCAATTTTGCGACACAGGACCTGGGCGATGACACCCCGCAAGGACTCCGAGAGCATCACGCGGATCTGTGACTGCCGGTCCGCCGGGAACTGATCGACGACGCGGTCCACCGTGGAGACGGCGGTCGTCGTGTGCAGCGTGCCAAACACCAGGTGTCCGGTCTCGGCGATTTCAATAGCGGTCGATATCGTCTCGAGATCCCGCATCTCACCGATCAAAATGATGTCGGGATCTTCGCGGAGCGCAGCGCGCACTCCTGTCGCAAACGAGCGTGTATGCACCCCGACCTGCCGATGCGTGACGAGACACTGCTTGCTGGGATGGACGAACTCGATGGGATCCTCGATGGTGATGATGTGATCTTTTCGTTTGCGGTTCATCAAGTCGACCATCGCGGCGAGCGTCGTGGATTTGCCGGACCCCGTTGGCCCCGTCACGAGCACGAGTCCCTTACTCAGGTAACACAACTCCTGGATCTTCTGACTGATGTCGAGTGCATCGCAGGAGGGAATCTCAGTCGGGATGATCCGAAAGACCGCCATCGGACCGCCGCGATCCCGCGCCGCGTTGCAGCGGAACCTCGCGACACCTGGTATCTCGTAGGCGCAGTCGGCATCCCCGGTCTCTGCGTGTTCATCTCGATACCGCTGCGGCAGCACCACTTCGAGCATCGCGCTCAATTCGTCTCGTGCGAGGGGTGGCTGGTCGAGCCGGAGCAGCTCGCCGTCGTGTCGAAGGATCGGCGGCTGATGCACGCGCAAGTGCAGGTCCGACGCCCCGGAGGTGCCCAGCAGCCTCAGCAGCCCGTCGATAGCTGCCTTGGGTGACTCGCCATTGCGCGAGTTTGGCAGTTCGGGGGCACGTCGGGCCCCGTTCGTCGGGACCGGCGCGGCGGGCTCCGCGGGTTGGGTCTCTTGCCGTACAGGTCGGGGGGGAGCCGCATGCTCGCTTCGAACCATCACGGCAACCCCGTCATCGGCGGAGCGAAATTCCACCTGCACGCCGCCAGTTGGCGATTCATACGCGAAGTCGAGATCGGAGCGTGCCTTGACGTGATCGGCCAACTCGGCGGGCGTGATCTCCCTCACCAAGTGCTGGATCTGTTCGTGCGTCATGGGATCGCGGGTGATTTCCCGTGGATTACCACGGTGCACGAGCACGACGGGTTTGCCGCCCACGAGTGACAGCTCGTCGGCGTCCTGACGGTGCATCAGTTCGATGAATTGGTCGAGTCGGGCCATGCGTGTTAGTCGAGTGCCGTGATATAGCGGACGAGCGATCGGTGGATGTAGACGGTTTCCGTTTGGGTTACGAGTTCGAGAAACGGTTCGGGCGAGTTCAAAAAGTCGAGCGCGCGGGAATGGCCGGGCGGCAGCTCCGCCATCGTGCTTCCTTCGAACACGGTCCCGCCAGTGACGACGATGCGGAGATTGATCACCGTTGCCACCAGCTGTCTCGCTTCGTCGTCGTGTGTCTCGAACTTCGGACATGACACGTGTACGACTTGTGCCTTGGGAACCAGCACGACGTCGCCGCCTGTGAGCTTGAGCGCGAAAAACGGCTCAGGCCGGTTCAGGAGCTCGGCGGGAGTCTCCAGGCCGTTGACATGAATTGGACTGCGCTGGAGGAACACGCATCCTTCCAAGATCACACCCTCGGCAAGCGTCACCTTGGCGGTCAGTGTTTGCGTTTCGAATTTTACGGCCATGGTGAGCATAGGGTATGCGTCACCGCGGGTCGGGGCGGTGGGCTACGTCACACGGAACAGTGGCAGAGTTCGGTAGCGGGTGCGGGAGATTGCTTAGCGAAGATCGAGCGCGTGCGTTGTCACGAGTTCCATATACGATCGGTACCCTGGGCCCTGGTGCCGACCGACGAGGCTTGCAATAGTTTGCAGTAGCTGGGTGGAATAGTAACCGGGTACGGCTTGCGGGTGGCGGGTCCGATACCTCCCCCCGAAGTAGCTTCGCGCGATCACGCTTTCTTCTCCGTAAGGTAGCTGAGAGACGTTGTCGCCAAACCGCTTGAACGTTCTGTCCTGCATGAGGTAAAACTCGACGTTCGACGTATAAAAGAATGAGACGTGCTCGCCGAGTGCCGCGACGTACCGGCCAATCGCCCGAAGCGCGTGATTCCCCGCGAGGTCTCCAACGACCGGCACGACCAGGTTCTTCTCCTGGAGATCGCGCACGATCTGGTACGATGTCTCCTGTGCCAAGAAGTTCGCTTGCTTCCCCGTCAGGTCCGTTTCCAGCAACAGCTGTCGGAAGGTGGGATAATAGGGTTGGGGCCTTCGGCCGAACGTGTTGAAACGGAGGCTCAATCCATCTTGGATGAATGCATCATGAATTCCGCGGATGGTACGGTAGTCCTGTTCCGTCAACGGCACGCCCAATACATCGATCGCGTGGCGGACGGCCGCCTGTGTGCGTTGGATGCCCTGCGCGACCGAGGGTCGGGCATCGATGTAGTCGACGAGGTCGTCGATGCTACGATCCTGCCAGGCCGCAACGTCCTCCGGTGGCGGCCGGCCGAGCAGGTGACAGAGATACTCGATGCGGCTCGGGGCGATGTGGAACAGGCCCTTGAACAGTAAGTGCTGCAGCAGGTTGTCGCGCCGGATATCGATGATGAATGCTATCGAGGGACGGACATGCGCGATGTAGGAGAAATTCTGGTCGGGCCCAACGCCGATATACGCGCCGCCTTCGACCCCTAACTCGGGAAGCTTTTGGATGACGTGGAGATACGAGCTTTCATTCGAAATCAGATTGTCCGTATCAAAGAATCCGCCTGGCTCGGAGAGATCGTGCACCAGACGGGCAAACGTCGTATCTCCGACGTCGTGCCGCGCGGCCCGTGCCGACTGTGTCTCGCTCGACGTGGCGCAGGCGCTGGCACACAAGACAATTGCAGTAATGAGCTTGCACTTCAGGTGAACTGTGTGCCTCAGTGCCATGCGTCTCGGGCCTGCTGGCTCCATGATCAGGGAAAGATCCCCAACGTTCCGTACGAGACGGCAACCTTGTCAATCGCATTGATCAGGGCCGCCGTTCTGAGATCGAGTTTGTCGTTATGGCGCCTCGCGATCTCCCGGATCTGGCCGTACGCCAAAACCATCGTCTCTTCGAGGCCGGAGTTGACGAGATCCTCTTCGGCTGCGCCGCGCGCGATCCCCCGCAGCTCGGCGTCGGTGAAGTGCTTCCCGGTGACGTCCTCGACTGCTTGCAGTAACCGCCGGCTCGAACCCTCGTCAAACCGTTTCTGCATTCGACCAAATCTGACGTGGGATAGGTTCTTCACCCACTCAAAATAGGAAACGGTTACACCCCCGGCGTTCAAGTACGTATCGGGGATGATGAACACGCCCTTTTTCTGCAGAATGGCGTCCGCCTCGGTCGTCGTCGGCCCGTTCGCCGCCTCCGCAATGATCTTGGCCTTGACCCTTGGAGCGTTCGCTTTGGTCAACTGCTTCTCCAAAGCTGCTGGAACGAGGATGTCGCAGGCCAGCTCGAGCGCATCGGCAGGTGTGGGAAGGTTGGTGGCGCCTGGAAAGTTGAGGATCGAGCCGGTCTCCGCGCGATGGGCGACCACCGCATCCAGGTCAAGGCCTTGCTCGCTCGTGATGGCGCCTTCGTACTCCGCCAGGCCAACGAGGAGCGCGCCGTCCTGCTGGAAGAACTTGGCGGCATGGTATCCAACGTTCCCCAGTCCCTGGATGACGATCTTCTTTCCACCGAGACCTCGCGTGAGGCCCAGTGCCTTCATGTCTTCCTCGTTGTCACAGGCTTCGCGCACTCCGAAGTACACCCCGCGTCCGGTGGCTTCGAGCCGGCCCCGGATTCCGCCCTGCGTCACGGGTTTTCCGGTGACGCACGCAAACGAGTTCAACTCCCCGCCGGACAGAGAGGTGTACGTGTCGACGATCCAGGCCATCTCGTCTGCCCCCGTACCGTAGTCAGGCGCCGGAACGTCCACACCAGGTCCGATGAAATTCTTCTTCCACAACTCGAAGGTGTAGCGGCGCGTGACGCGCTCGAGTTCGGAGCGGGAATAATTGTGACGCGCGATCTTGATACCGCCTTTGGCACCTCCAAACGGCACATCCACCAAGGCGCACTTGTACGTCATCAGCGCCGCCAGCGCCATGATCTCGTCCTCGGTCACTGCCATACTGTAGCGGATCCCGCCTTTCGTTGGCTGCCTGTGGTGGCTGTGTTCGGCCCGCCATGCTTGAACCACTTCGATCGAGCCGTCGTCACGCCGGAGGGGGAACGAGATATAGTAGACGCTATTGCAGGACCGGATCTGTCCGATCAGGGTGGGATCGTGATCAATGAACGAGGCGGCGCGGTCGAAGCTTTGATTGACTTGGTCGAGAAAGCTGTATTGGTTTTTCATGATTTCTAATGGGTAAACGTCCTCAGCACGAGACATGTGCTTCCGACCAGTATTCGTTACACCCCGTTAGTAAATGATATTTCGGCTGCGCAAGTGCTCGGTGACCGGGTGTATCATCAGTGGCCGGATCTGATACCGTCCCGATGGCTCGACACGTGCCGACCCGCCCGCTCCATCGTGCGAGCTGCTCGCGCTCTCGATGATGCGCTGATTCAGCAGCGACTCCAGGACAAACACACTCTCATCATCAGGCAAGCGCAGCACCCGCGCATGCTCGTCCTGCGTGAGCGTGTTGTGAATCAGAAAGGCTTTGAGCGTAAAGGAACGGGTGAGATCCAGCGTGCTCAGGAATCGAAAGCCCAGGGGGCGAACGGGCTTGACAGTGAGGACGTCATCTTCCGCGGCGAAATCCGCGGAACGGAGCCAGTAGAATAGCGCTAGCAAGATGCTCCCACCGCTCACCTTGGAGAGGCTGTCGAAGTACATCTCCTTCAAGAGCGCCTGCTTTTTCTCGGATGTCTTGGCTCGCCGCATGCGCTGCCGGAGCAGCGCAGACGGATTGGATGGCATCGCGAAGCTGAGCGGCATGCCGCTCCGGCCGTGCCGATTCAGGATCAACTCTTCCAGCGCCGCGCCGTCGAGTGGTGGCAGGGAGACCTCGGACGCCAGCCCCGCCGTGGCAGGCGCGGTTTTTTGCACGAAGGTCCATGCCAGGTCGCCGACGGTTGCGACCCAATACACCGTTGCATCAGTGCGGGAGAGAAAGATTAGTATGTGCTCGATCAGATCCATGCCTCCCGGCGCAGCCAGCAAGCAGTGCTCGAGGTTGTCGATGAGACACACGTCCGGGCGCTTGGGGCGCTTGCGGCTCAACAGTTGGGTCTCCACGTCATCGAGTGTTGTCTCGCTTGGCAGGTCGAGTTGGAGTGCCGCGCCAATCTGCGTCGCAAACGCCGTGGTATCCGGGATCCGCTTGCTGAGATCGAGCCTGTGAACCTCGCACTCGTCGAACACCGTCGTGGCCAGGATGTTGAGCAGGGTCGTGCGCCCACCACCGAGGGGCGCGCGGAAGATAAGCACTCCCGCTTGCCGGCCTTTTCTCCAGCGCGCGAAGTGCTGCCGAACCCGTACGAGATCACGACTCCGGCCCTCGAACAGCGAGGGCTCCGTCAGTGGATCGGGTGAAAAGAGGCGGCGGTACACAAGCGGCAACTTGCGGCGGAGTGCGTTGATCTCTGCAATAGCGTCGAGCGTTGCCGCTGCCTCGTCCTCACCTGCCTCCGATACCCCAACGGCTTCTTGGCCCCGCTCGATGAGACGTTTGACACGTCTCGTCCCAACGGACACGGCTCGCCCCGCCTGCCGCTGAAGTTGCTGCCATCGATCTTCCAGTACCTGCCAGGCGCTCTCCGCACGGCGGGCTACTCGTGTCTGAAACCCCACCCAGCGTTCCTCGATCGCCGCCTCGGCGCTGATGCGCTTGTGGAGGGCCAGCCAGTCATCGTGGAGCTGCTCGAACGCGGCGTCGGCCAGCGCCTGCCACGGGGGCCAAAGCGACTGTTCCAGTTCCGTTAGCGTATCGGCAGACCGGCGCAGTCCGTCAACGATGAGTTGCCGTGCGGCGCCGACCGGCGTCGTATCGGATGTGGCTTCTGAGTCCTCCGACTCGGGTGGCGTGGCGTCAGCGGGTGTGCTTGCGGCTTCGAGTTCGTCCAATGCGGCGCCAAGGTTGTATCTGACAATGTCTTGAACCTTCTCGGTTGCCGTCCACACCTCGATGACTCGTTTTTTGAGGGCCGCAGCTTCATCGACCAGTTGATCCGGAAGCGGGAGCGACATCGCATCCTGTGCGATCTCTCGGAGGTCGAGTTCGATGACGCGTTTCCCAGGCACGACCTCTTCGTCGTCATCGGGCTGTCGCGTGTGTACCGGCAGAGCATCCGGGAGACCGTCAATGAGCTCGCCGATTGTCTGCCACTCCTGCGATCCGGGAGTGCTGAGCGCCTGATCAGATGACACCAGCCCGGGCAGCTCACGCCAAGCCGATTGAAGCTGTCGGAGCATGGAGGATTGGATTCTGCGGAGTGACCGGCCCAACGTGGCCTGCGATCCCGCCGCATCTGCCGCATTGCATGCCTGCTCCGTTTCGTCCTGCGCTGCGCGCAACCGGTCTTTGATGTCCCGGAATGACGTGTCCACCGGTTCGATCGTGGCCTTCGTGATCCGCTGAACGAACGACTCTTCGACGTTGCGGAGTTCCTGCCGAAACCCAATGAGCCGTCGATTCAACTCGAGCCGATTCACCACCTGGTGGTGCCAAGCGGACCAGCGCGCTTGTCGCTCCTGAATTCGCATCGCTGCAGACTTGGCCGCGGCCGGAAGCCGGCGGTTCCCGAGGTCCAGCAAGAACGTGCCCCCGCGGCTCATGTCGAGCGCCAGCGCTGCTTGCGCCGCGCTCATGGGTTCCTCGTCCACCCCGACCTCGAACTTTCCAGCGCTTACGGTGTCGAGCGCTTCTTGCAGTGCGGAGGCAATCGTCTCGAGGGGTGGTCGGGCGGGCGGCTCACTGTCGTCGTCCGCATCCGAATCGGGAGTTTCCGATTGCGTCAGGGGGACATCGGACACGAGGGATTCGGGCCGGTGAAAGCCCGGCCGATCCAACGCTGCCTCCGCTTCCAAGATGTCATACGTCCACTGCGTCACGGCGTCTTCAAACCGCGCGACGTGACGGGCAACAGCCTGCTGCTGATCGTCGTGCATCGGGCGGAGCAGGGACGGCATGCGGACCTGCAAATGGTAGTCGACGATGGCCCGCGCCGGCACGGATCGCGTGCGCACCCGTGGCTCCCGCGGCGCTCGCCGCACCAGTTTGCGCATGCCGTCCCCCACCGCGCGCGGAAGTCTCTGCATGCGTCGCCGCACGCGCACGTCGAGCTTGCGCATGCGACGCCACGACGAGTCACCGGCTTCGCTCGCAAACAGCGCAGGATCCTCGGGGAGCTGCACGTCGATGTCGACAGCGGACCCGAGGTTCGACAGGTCTCGCAGCGCATCGAGCCACGCCTGACTCAGCGCGTGGCCCAGGTTTCTCTTGGTCAGGCGCTCCCGCAGAACGTCGATAACCTGGGTGCGGACGCCGTCCCGGTACGCGACCACGCGGCGCCACAGCTCCTTGTCCCCAACTTCCCCTCCAGCCAAACTCGCTTGCTGAACCAGCTGCCGGTGGCTTTCAGCCACCTCCCGCATCGTGTGGTCGAATGGGTCCAACACCGTGGTGCGAATCTGCTCACGGCAGTGTTGCACGTGCTGGCGGACGTGTTCATTCAGCGAATCGAGTTGCTCGTGCAGCTCGTGTGCGGCGCCCGACTCGGCCGAATCCATAGGACCCCGTGCCGCGCCTACCGAGGTCGCGTCCAGCGCGGTTTGCGTCATGGCGCCCCGTCCTGCCATGGGGCCATGGTCGCATGCCGCTTCGCCTCATAGAAAACTGCGCGGCCAATGTCCGCCGTCAGCATTCCGTGTTTCAGAAACTCCGTCTTGGCGCTCTCGGTGACGTCACTGGCGAATACGAACTCGTAACGCGTGTCGAGCACGTATGCCTTCACCATGAGGTGGGTGAGAAACGTTTCTTTGAACTCGTCCTTCACGTTCACCACGATGGGTTTCTTGAGGTACACGTATTTAGAGTTGGCGGCGGCGCTGTACGCGATCGCCTTGGCCTTCATGACGTCGACCCAGCCGGGAAGATAGAGGTCCACCACGACCTGGCAGTCGAGCGCACCCGCGTTGGCGTTGGCCACTTGATCCTCGACAACCTGGGCGTTGGGGACGGTCACGAGGTTGTCATCCGGCGTGACGATGCGTGTCGATCGCATGCCGATCGCGACGACTTCCCCGTATGTCCCTCCTACCTTGATTTTGTCACCGACTTGAAAGGGTTGGTCGAAAATGATGATGAGACCGCCAAAGAGGTTCTTGAGAACCCCCTGCGCGGCGAAGCCGATCCCAACACCCAAGGCTGCCGTCGCCGCCAACAACCCCGATCGATCGACATTGAACACGACGGCAACGATGAGGTAGAGAACCGCGCCCCAAATGACGAGGCGCACGAGAGGAATCAGTTTCTTGAATAGGAGGCGCCGCGAAGCCGACCGCTCTGCCAACACCTCGAGCAACCACACGGCGCCTCGAATCACGAGCCACGAGAGGGCAAGCAACAGGATCGCCCAGAATGTCCGGAGACCGAAGTTTCGTACGGTTTCCGCGGTCTCCCGAACTCGGTCACCCGTGTCGCCGGACTGCACGGTGTCTAGTCGCGCAGCGGCGGGCTGCAGGAGCCCGGCGG
>JBFHWR010000088.1:0-12194 GCA_041599395.1 Gemmatimonadales bacterium
ACTGCGATCGCGGGTATGATAATCAGGCGCCGCCGGGACGGCGACCCCGTGCGCGTCAAGCTGCAGCCGATAGGGGTGCGGCGGGCTCGAGGATTGTAAACTCCCACGTCGCCCGATACATTTTACGGCCCCCGTCAGCGACGCGCAGAACTACTTGGATGGAGTGAGCGATGCCTAGCAAGGCTGTTGAAAAAGCGATCAACGATCAGATCGCCATGGAGTTTTATTCCGCCTATCTCTACCTGGCAATGGCAGCCGACTTTGCGGAGCGGAACCTCCCTGGCTTTGCGCATTGGATGCGACTGCAGTACCAAGAGGAGCTCAATCATGCGCTGAAGCTGTTCGATTTCTTGGTCGGGAACGACGGAAAGGTGGTCTTACAGGCTCTCGAGAAGCCTCCGTCCGGCTTTGCCGGGCCGCTGGAGGTTATGGAACAGTCGCTCAAACATGAGAAGGAGGTGACGGCCTCCATCACGCGCCTCTACGAGCTGGCGATCAAGGAGAAGGATTATCCGGCGCAACTGATGCTGCAATGGTTTATCACCGAGCAGACCGAGGAGGAGCGGACCGTCACCGACATCATTGCGCGGCTCAAGCTGGCGGGCGACAACGCGTCCGCGTTCCTCTTGATCGACCGGGACCTAGGCTCCCGCGGGTCGGGCTGACGTTGGGCCGGCGCGGGACAGTTCCTGCATCCAAGCTTCGAAGTCCGCAAAACCTGTGAGCTTGTCGCGCGCGGCTCGGAGAGCGTCCGCGCCGTCTTGTTTCGGCTGGCGAGGCTGCCGCTCCCGTCCCGTGTATTTGTTGATGACCTCCAGGCCGATGTGCTCTCCAAGTGCTCGATACGCCTCGAATTGACCCTCGTCAAAGAACTGGTCGGCTGTCGACTCATGCGGGAAGGCCGTGTTCTTTGAGCGGTATTGTGTGATCACCTCGTCTTCGTCGCCACAGTACGACGACTTGAGATACAGCAGATATCCCCAGTCGGCTTCGTTCGAATAGCCGGGGTACTGCACTCGGCCGAGGGCCCAATGCCGGACGCTTCGGTTGTTGTCGTCCGGCCGGATGTGCTCGACGTCTATATCGATATGGATCCCCAGATCGATGCGGGCGAACCGCATGAGCGTGGCGAGGCCGGAGAAGTGCAGGGCGGGATCCGCCTCTCCGTCGCCGATGATGATGTACTTACATTGCCGCCGCAACAATTCGATGCCGGCGAGATTCTCGATGTGCCCGCCGTCCGAGAGATTCACCCAGCGATGCGTCTCGTCGAGCTTGCTCGCCATTTCCCGCAGGAACGCGGTGGGGCGCACGCGCCACCGAAACCTTTGCCGCAGCGTGTGCTGCCTGTCGGGTTCGCTCTTGATCGAGCCCGTCCCGTTTCTGGTATCCGGAGTGGGTCGGCCGCGGTCATGAGGCGGACGGGCATCGCGCATCAAGGTGCTGATGCTCGAGCCGAGATATCCGCCGCCCGACACGGTCGACAAGTAGTCGACATGATCAAAGACGCCGCTCGCATGGAGTGCCTGCGCGATCCCCAGGTTGATAGTCGCGGACCGAATACCGCCACCGGAAAAGCCCAGTCCCACCAAGGGGTTCGTGGGCGAGGGGGAATCGGGGCTGGCTAACGCTCGGGGCGGTCGCGTGGAGGCCGCGGTATACACCTGTGTCCAGCGTTGCTTGATCTCCTTCATCTCTTCCGCGAAGATGTCGTCGAACGAAAAGGGTTTTCCGTCCTTTCCGACCTCGATCCTCCCAGGGTTGGGAATCCAATACCCAAGCCGGACGTTGAACAGCGTCATGACGGCAACCATGAGCGACGAGGTCGCTGCCCCCATGTTCGGGGACGCGGCGGCTGCGGAGATGGCCATCGCCGTCGCGAGGTCCATCTGCGGGTACACTAGCTCCATCGTTGTGCTGGCACAGTATCCCGTCCGCTGACTCCCGATGAACCTCTTGCTGAAGATGAAAAAGTCGCTGTTGCGGTCGCGAATACCTATGTCCTTACTTCCCTGTAGGTTGAGCGCGACATTAATCAGATGATACGGGGCCGTCGAGCCGTTCTCGTACTGGCAGATGGCGTGCAGATCGATGTCCTGTTCGATGTCGACGTCGCCGCTGGTGTCCTGGCCTACCAGATAGGCGGTCGCCAGACGGTCGCGGTAGAGTCCGTGGACGGATGTCAGATTGACGTCGACAGTGAGCCAGCAGAACAACAGAATCTCCGCCGCCAGAATCGCAACGAACAGCAGTTCCGTATTGTACGTCTCCATATCTTGGAACAGCGTCCTCATGTACCACAGCGCAAACATGAGCGCCAAGATCCCCAGGAGCATCCACACCAACCACCAGTAGCTTGCAAACGTCTTTTTCCATCGGCCGAGCGCGATTGCACACACGATGCCGACGGCGAGGGCTCCAGGAACTAGCTCCAATACCCACCAATCGAACGAGATGCCCTGCTGGTACACCAAGGTCTCGGCGACGTAAAAAACGACCACCAACGGAAGCAGAATCCCCAAGAGGCCAATGAATACCTGGGCCAATGCCTTTTTCAGTGCGGCCTGTTTGCCTTGGTCGAGGAAGGACAAGAGCTTCCCCGCACCGGCCAGCCCCAGCACCGACGAGCCGCCTGCCAGTCCGGCCGCCGCTCCCCGATAGCCAAGGTCGCGCAAACTGTGAAACCAGTGAACAATCAACGGAAGGACGTCGATGAGCAGGGCCACGATGAGCCCCAGCAACACGGCCCCAAACGATCGCTCGTACAGATCACGAAGCTTGACCGAGCTATCGCTGCCGCTTCGCACCGCCGTTTGATGGGCGACGACTTTGAAGAGCTTGATCAAAATGGGAAACACCAAGACCCAAACAAGTCCGACGACCAGAACCCATTTGGTCAGCACAATCGGGGCGATTCGGGCCCATTCTTTCACAAGCGCCGCAACGCCTGTGCCTTCGTACTCGGCGAGTCGAGCGAGTGCGTTGCCGTACCCAAGCGTCAGGAACATCGCCAGCGCCAGCAAGATGGGCAGCAAGACGATGAAGTTGATCAGGATCCCGCGGATCAGGATCGCGACGATCCGCATGTAATCGACGAACCCCCGCTCGGCCATGTAGTTCGAGTGATTCCGCACCCATGTCAGGTAACGGGTCTCCTCCGGCTCACCGGTAATCCGATAGGGGAACTGTCCAGGTGCTACCTTGACGTCGGCCACGGCATCCTCCGCTGGCTTGCGTCACGGATCTAGCACATTCGCCACGCCGCGTCTAGCGCCTGAGGGAGTCTGGGAAGCTCGAGGCTGGCCCACCGACGTCTCGCCGACACCCGGCCGGCACTCCGGTGAAGGTTTCTTCACACAATTTTCCCCCTGTGATGCTGGGGGGTTCACTACCTATTTACACGGTGCACAAGCGTTTAGCTCGGGCTGGCCAGTCCAGATGCCGGGCGGCAAGCGGAGGCGTCGCGCCTTCGCATTGGGGACCAATATGGTGACTACTTCTCACCCGGACGCCTCGCCGACCTCGTCCGATGTGGACGATTCCGCGAGGAGCGTCATCCGGGTCTCCGAACACACAGTCGAAATCGTCTCCGATTCGGGCGAGGGCGCCCAAAAGTGCGGGCAGATCTTTGGCACGGTCTCCGCCAAGATGGGCAACGGGGTCTGGACCGTCGAGATCATACCTGCAGAGATCCAGCCGCCACCGCGGACGCCGACGAGCGCGAGTGGAAACCGGATCCGAATCGGAACCGGCCCGGTGAGTAATTGGGGTGACCACGTCAATCTGGTCGTCGCGTTCAACGAACAGGTTTTGCTCGCGCGTCACCGGCTCGACGCGCTCGCGGACGACGCGTTCATCCTCATCGAGGACATGTGGGAACGGCACGCCAACGCCGACATCCGGACGGCGTGGCACGATGCGATGGAGGAACTCGACGGTCGTTCGTACCGCATCATCCGTGTGCCCATGGAAGAACAGTGTCTTTCGGTCGTCGAGAACGCCCGGCGCGGAAAGAACATGTTTGCGCTTGGCTTGTTGGCTTGGATTTACGGGCGCGACCCGGACCGGGTCCGTGAGCAGATCGTCGAACAGTTCAAGAAGAAGTCTGACGACGTCGGTGAGCGGAACGTCGAGCTGTGCGAGCTGGGAATGCGTTGGGCGGAGGAGCATCTGGATTTTCGCGTCGAGGTTCGCCCTTCGCCCATTGACCGTCCGCTGGTTGTGATGAACGGGAACCAGGCGACCGCATTGGGTGCGGTCGCGTCCGGGATGGAACTGTGCGCCATGTACCCCATCACGCCGGCCACGTCGGTGTCGCACTACCTCGGCGACATCTTCGAGACGTTCGGCGGCATTGTCCACCAAGCCGAGGACGAGATCGCGGCCGCCGGCGTCTCAATCGGTGCGTCGTTTGCGGGGAAGGTCGCGTTTACGGTCACGTCGGGGCCCGGTCTCGCGCTCAAAACCGAGTCGATCGGACTGGCCGTCATGACGGAAACACCCCTGGTCGTCGTCGATGTTCAACGCGGCGGCCCGAGCACGGGCTTACCAACAAAAGTGGAGCAGTCGGATCTTCTCGCGGCGTTGTTCGGCCAGCCCGGCGATGCGCCGCATGTGGTATTGGCGCCGGCGACCATCGAGGAATGTTTCCACTGTATGGTCACTGCACGGCGCATTGCGGACGCCTTTCGCTGTGTCGTGGTCGTGTTGACGGACGCCAATCTGGCGACGGGAGTGCAGCCCTTCCCACGGCCGGAGCCGGACACTCGCTGGCATGCTGCCCCCGTTGACCTGAGTGCCGTTCCGAACGGCCGGCGGCCGTATGAATGGGATCCGCAGTCCGGTCTCTCCACCCGGGCGATTCCCGGTCAGCCCGGCGGGATGTTCACCGCAACTGGGCTCGCGCACGATGAGTGGAGCAAGGTCGCATACGATCCGGAGTCGCATCAGCGTGGGAGCGACATGCGGAGCCGCAAGCTCGCCGTGCTACATCAGACGCTCAAACGGCCCACCGTGTATGGGGGCGACTCCGGCGCGTTGTTGCTCGTTGGATGGGGCAGTACGAAGGGGGCCATCGAAGAGGCGGTGGAGCGCGCCAGAGCGGAGGGTCTCGACGTGTCGTCCCTTCACCTGCGGTTCCTGTCGCCTCTCGAACCCGGCTTGAAAGACATCTTTGCGCAATTCGACCGAGTGATGACCATCGAAATCAACTACAGCGACGACGCGGATGCGCCGTTCATCACCGCAGAGAACCGTCGGCGGGGCCAACTGTGCTGGTTACTTCGTGCGAATACGCTGGTCGACGTGGACTGCTGGACGCGCGTCCCCGGCGAGCCGTTACGGCCGGGACGAATTCTGGACGTCATTCGGGCGAAACTGCAACTGGCAGGCCGGACGTGACCGACGCGACCTGTTCACTCCTCGGCTGCGGTGCGGACGAGGATCGGTTTTACGCCATGGCCGACTACGCCGAGGGCATTCCGCGTTGGTGTGCCGGATGCGGCGATCACGCCATCCTGTCGGCAGTGCAGCGTTTGCTGGAATCCGAGCAGCTCCAGCCCGAGCAGACGGTATTCGTATCCGGCATCGGGTGCGCGAGCCGGTTCCCCCACTATCTGAGCACGTACGGGTTTCACGGCATCCATGGTCGCGCCCTGCCCGTCGCCACTGGGATTTCGCTCCGACGCCCGGACCTCCATGTCTTTGCGGTCATGGGTGACGGTGACTGCTGCTCAATCGGGGCAGGCCACTGGATTCATGCGATTCGGTACAACATCAACATGGTGGCGCTCCTGTTGGATAACGAGATCTATGGACTGACCAAGGATCAAACGTCGCCAACCACACCGCAGGGCTACCCGACGAACACGCAACCGCGTGGCAGTTATTTGCCGGCTTTGAACCCGCTATCTGCCACGCTTGGAGTCACGAATGCGTCGTTCGTGGCGCAAAGCGCAGACTGGGTGCCCGCGCATCTCTATGCCACGATCCGCGAGGCGTACCATCACAAAGGGTTTTCCTTCGTGCGGATTCTGCAGCGATGCCCGCAGTATACTGCGTCGCTGTTCGAGCCGGCCGCACGAAACCCTGACCTTACGGAAGTGCTCGTGCACGACCGTGGGATCACCGTTCCCGAACTGGACGCGATCTACCGCAACCGCCGTGTCCATGATCCGACCGACCTCGACCAGGCGCGGCAGCTTGCCGAGTCCGCCGAGAAGATTCGCATTGGGCTGTTTTACCGGAACGAGACCTTGCCCCGCTACGAGGAGCTTCGTCGCCAGGCGCCGCACGGGGCCGACGAGCGCAATCGGTTGCTCGGGGAAGAGCTGGATCGCTATGCCGTCTGACGAGCGGGTGGGCACGGTGTTGGAGCTGTTTCGACGGCAACACGACGCCTTTCGTGCAGCGGTGGGCAACACGGTCGACCAGGTTCGCACGTACCTTGGTGGGCACGCGACGCAAAACGGCGGGCGCGTCCAGCGCGTTGCCGCAGAACTCGGTGCCTTTGCGCAAGACCGGATCGACGTTGACCGCTTTGCCTCGGTGATTGCGGACCAACAGACGGTTGACCCGGTGGCCTGTGAGACGATGGAGCACGCGCTCACCACGCTGACGAGCCTGACGGCGTTGGGCAGCGATCTGTTCGTGGTCGATTTGGAGCCCGGTGCGGACCTCGGTTATCGGACGGGCAAAGCGCTGGAGGAGATCGGCCGGGCATTTGGCGCCGCGCGCGTCTTCGAGCTTTCCCGAATGGGGCAGTACCGCAACTCTGCGCATGCGCGTTCGCTCGGGTCGTTCCCCTTTGCGCGATGGAATCGAACGGAGCGTCGGCTCACACCGCCACTCGTGGTGCTGCTCACCGGGAGTGATCTCCATGCAGGCCGCGTGGCGGAGTTTCTCGACGGGTGCCAGAAACTGGTGCTCGTGGTTCGCGGCGAATGTGCGCCGGCACCGTTGGTCCGGCTGATCACACCGAGGACGTTTGTCATGCAGTGCGCGAACGCGGCCGATGTGAAACGCCTGGCGTCGTGGGAGGGGCCGGGCATCGCTGCCGTCGTGCCGGACAACGCCGCTCTCTTTGTGCATGATCCTGACGCGGGCCACCGCGCGTGCGACCGAATCGTGATTGAGCGAAGGCCCGACACGCCGCCACGCGCGCCGGTCGGCGGCCTCAGCGTCAGGCAGCAAATCGAAGAGCTGGAGCAGCTCGACGCGCTGGCGGAGCCGCCCGAGCCGGCACCCCGTGGAGAAGTACCGGTCTCGCAATCCTCCGCGCCCGCGGTCCCTCCGAGCGATCCCGTCGACAAACTGGCCGCGTGGCTTCTCAGTCACGCCGACCTGACCGAAGTGGAGTAGCGGTCCCATGGGCGTCTCGAGCGTGATGATCTCGGCAGCCATCCTCGCGAGCGTTGGGCTCACGTTTGGGATCCTGATTGCGGTCGTGCACCGGAAGTTCAAGGTCTGGGAAGACCCTCGCATCGAGGCGGTGGCGGGCCTGCTCCCGGGGTCGAACTGCGGAGCGTGTGGGTTCGCAGGATGTCGCGGGTTTGCAGAGGGACTCGTCGCCGGCACGGTGCAGCCTGCGAGCTGCACGCAGCTTGGGACCGAGGGGGTGAACGAGGTCGCTGGTTTCCTTGGCGTCGAGGCTGGCACGGCCGTGAAGCGCGTGGCCCGACTCCTGTGCGCCGGCGGCTCGCATGCGGCGGTGCAGTACGCGGAGTATCGTGGCCTTGGGACGTGCGCGGCAGCGGCGGCCGTGGCCGGCGGTGGCAAGGCATGTACGTGGGGATGCCTGGGCCTCGGGGACTGCCAAGCCGCGTGCGACTACGACGCGATCGTCATGAACAGCGTCTCCCTGCCCGTGGTCGTACCTGAGCGGTGTATTGCTTGCAACGATTGCGTCGAGGCCTGTCCGCTCGACTTGTTCACGCTGATGCCGGTTGATCAGAAGCTGATCGTGCAGTGCAAGAACCTGCTCGAGGGGGAGGCAGCCGAGGCTGTTTGCCAGGTAGCGTGCAACGGCTGCGCCCGGTGCGTGCAGGACGCCGAGCCGGGCGTGATTGCAATCGTCAACGGTCTGGCGGTCATCGACTATGCGAAGAATGAACTGGCCAGTGCGGAAGCAATTGCTCGGTGTCCAACTGGGGCTATCGTTTGGGTCGAGGGCGCGCAATTCGCCGAACTCAACGTGAGTGATCGGAACGCGCAGCTGATTGGGAGTGCCGTCGCATGATCTGGAAAAAAGACAAAACCACGCCGCCACCGCCGCGCTATCCAGGTGTCCATGCCGCAGTTGACGGGAGCGAAGCTGTTGTTGCCATGGAAACCGCGGCAAGCGAGGCGGCGGGCGCCTATCCGATCACACCATCCACGCAGATGGGAGAAGGGTGGGCAGCCGCCGTCGCGGCCGACAAGACGAACGTGAACGGCCGCCGGCTGTTGTTCTTCGAACCCGAGGGGGAGCACGCCGCAGCCGCGGTCACCGCCGGCATGAGCATGACCGGTCTTCGCGCGACCAACTTCTCCAGCGGACAGGGGATCGCCTACATGCACGAATCCCTCTACCCCGCGGTTGGCAAACGCCTCACCTACGTCCTGAATGTCGCATGCCGGGCGATGACCAAGCACGCACTGAATGTGCACGCGGGGCATGATGACTACCACGCCGTGGACGACACGGGGTTCTTCCAGCTCTTTGCCAAGGACGTGCAGGAGGTTGCCGATCTCAACTTGATCGCACATCGGATCGCCGAGCTGTCGCTCAATCCAGGCATCTGCGCACAAGACGGTTTCCTCACGAGTCACGTGATCGAGAGTATCAAGCTGCCCGAACGCGCCCTGATCAAGGAATTTTTGGGTGACCCCTCGGATAGCATCGCATCGCCGACTCCGGCACAGCGCTTGGTGTTCGGCGACCGGCGGCGGCGCATCCCGGAGATGTTCGACTACGATTATCCGGCGATGATCGGAGTGGTGCAGAACCAGGATGCATACGCGCAAGGCGTTGCGGCCCAACGTCCGTTCTACTTCGATCACGTTACTGCCCTCGCCGATCAGGCGATGGAGCAGTACGCAGCGCTCACCGGCCGGCGGTACCAACGCGCGAGCGGGTACCGGCTGGACGATGCGGAGTATGTGATCGTCGGCCAGGGGTCGGTCGTGGCCAATGCAGAGGCCGTGTGCGACTATCTGCGCGAGGTCAGGAAGCTCCCCGTCGGCGTCCTGAACGTCACGATGTTTCGCCCGTTCCCGGCCGACAGGATCACGGCGCTCCTCGCCGGCAAGCGCGCTGCAACCGTATTGGAACGGGTGGATCAACCGCTTGCGGTCGATCCACCCTTGCTTCGAGAAATTCGAGCTGCCATGGGCAAGGCGGTGGAAAACGGTCGCGCGCAGTCCCCCGAGCCGCACCCCGGGGTGGCGCTGCTCGAACCGCGCGATGTGCCGGACTTCTACACCGGGTGCTTTGGGTTGGGCAGTCGCGACTTGCAGGCGAGCGACATCATTGCCGCAGTAGACAACATGCTGGAGAGCGGCACGCGGCGACGCCAGTTCTATCTCGGCATCGATTTCGTGCGCAAGGGCACGCGGTTGCCGAAGCTGGAGATCTGGCAGGAGCAGCTGCTCGAAAGCTACCCCCATCTTGCTGATTTGAGTCTTCACTCTCCGGCCGACGTCAACCTGATGCCGGCCGGGTCCATCTCTGTGCGGGTGCATTCCGTGGGTGGCTGGGGCGCCATTACGATGGGCAAAAACCTGGCGGTCACGGCATCGGAGCTGGCGGGGCTCTACATCAAGGCCAATCCCAAGTACGGGTCGGAAAAGAAAGGCCAACCCACGACGTTTTACGCGACGATGGCGAAGCATCCGATCCGCCTCAATGCGGAGCTCAAACACGTCGACGTGGTGCTGTCGCCGGACCCCAACGTCTTCCGCCATTCGAACCCGCTCGGCGGTATGGCGACCGGCGGCGTCTTCGTCATTCAGAGTAGCCTCACTGCAGAAGACCTGTGGACGTCCCTGCCACTCACGGCACAGCGCGACATTCACAAGAAGAACATCAGGGTCTTTTACGTCGACGCGTTCAAGATTGCCTCCGACGAGGCGTCGGATTTGGAGCTGCGCTATCGCATGCAGGGCGCCGCTTTTATGGGCGCATTCTTCCGGGTCAGCCCGCTCACCAAGGCTGAAGGCCTGAGCGAGGAAGCCGTCTTCACGGGTATTCGCTCGCAACTCGAGAAGAAGTTTGGGCACTTGGGGGAACGAGTGATAAATGACAACCTGCGTGTCATTCGCCGCGGGTTTGATGAGGTGGTTGAACTGGAGACGTCGTCGCTCGAGGAAGCTGGTGATACGGTAGGTTCCACACCCATGATGCCCTCGATCCTCGACGGCAGCGGTGTGCGCCCCGGGATCGGCAACCCCGGTCGGTTCTGGGAACAGGTGGCGTACATGTACAGGACCGGCGAGGACGGGATCGCCGATCCGTTTGCAGCGATCAGCGCGATTCCTGCCGGCACGAGTACGATTCGTGACATGACGGACGTGCGGTTCGAGGTTCCCGAGTTCATCCCTGAGAAATGCACGGGATGCAGTCAGTGCTGGGTCCAGTGTCCCGATTCGGCGATTCCCGGGGTGGTCAATCAGGTGGACGAAGTGCTCGAGGCGGCCATTGCGTCACAATCGAACGGGCGCACGTTTGACCGTTTGCGGCAGATCCTGCGGCCCCTTTCAAAAGAGACCCAAAAAGTGATGCGTGGCGTGCCGTATACCACGTTTGGTGATGTCCTCTCGACCTCATATCAGAACGTCGTGACCAAACTCGGGCTCGACCCCGAACGCCGGCGCGCCCTCGACGTGGAGTTCGCACCCGTGTATTCGGCGCTCGCGGAGTTCCCGCTGGCCAAGACGGCGCCGTTCTTCGACGCTCCGGAGGCCAAAGAGAAGGGAAGCGGTGGCTTATTATCGATTACGATCAATCCCGAGGCGTGCAAAGGGTGCAACATCTGCGTCGACGTCTGTCCTGACGGTGCATTGGTGACGGTGAAGCAGGATGAGGACGTTGTCCAGAAGCTCCGTCGGAATTGGACGCTGTGGCAGCATCTTCCGGACACCAATGACCGATACATCAAAGTCACGGACATGGACGAGGGCATCGGTGTCCTTTCGTCGTTGTTGCTCAAGAAGGAGAATTATCGCTCGATGATGGGCGGTGACGGCGCCTGCATGGGCTGCGGCGAAAAGACCGCGATCCATCTCGTCCTTTCGGCAATCAACGCCCTGATGTTGCCAAGGGTGGAGCGGTACGTAACACACCTGGATGATCTGGTGGCTCGCTTGGACACGAAAGCGCGCGAGTACCTGGCGTCTGACGCGGATCTCGATGCAGTGGTCGCCGGGAACACCGACGCGGTTGGCGTGTCGCTGGAGCCGGAGAAGAAACTCGCGGTCGAGCGTATCACGCGGATGATTCGTGATCTCAAGGACCTTCGGTGGCGCTACGTCGAGGGACCGAGCGGAAAGGGACGGTCACCGGTTGGGTTCGCCAACGCGACGGGGTGCTCGTCGGTCTGGGGCAGTACCTATCCGTACAACCCGTATCCGTTCCCGTGGGTCAATCATCTCTTTCAGGATGCACCGTCCATCGCGATTGGTCTCTTCGAAGGCCATATGCGCAAGATGGCCGACGGATTCGTCGCGGTTCGGCGCGCCGAGCTGGAGTTGGAAAACCGCTACGATCCTGCGGCGCAGGAACAGGTCTTTGCGCATTTCGACTGGCGCCAATTCAGTGACGAAGAGTTCGGCATGTGCCCGCCGGTCTGCGCCGTGGGGGGCGACGGTGCGATGCTGGACATCGGGTTCCAGAACCTCTCCCGGCTGATGGCATCCGGCAAACCCATTCGTGTGATCGTCCTGGATACGCAGGTCTATTCCAACACGGGAGGCCAGGCGTGCACGAGCGGATTCCACGGCCAAGTATCCGACATGGCTGCGTTCGGCCCCGCGCAGCATGGAAAGGAAGAAGTCCGCAAAGAGTTGTCGTTGATTGCCATGGCCCATCAGGGCACCTACGTGCTGCAGTCGTCGCAGGCAACGGCGTCGCACCTGCTTGGAGGCGTGCTCCGCGGTCTCAAGTCACGCCGTCCCGCGGTGTTCATCCTGCATTGCCCATGCCCGCCCGAACACGGCAT
>JBFHWR010000089.1:0-12177 GCA_041599395.1 Gemmatimonadales bacterium
GCCCCGCGCCGTCGATCACATGGCACCCCAAGCACGCCTGCTCCTGCAGCAGAACAGCGGGGTCCATGGTCGCTGAACGGGCCGCTCCCGCCGGAGCGGCGGCCGCCTCGTCCTGCTGCGGGATGTCGGCCGCGGTAACCGTAATCTCACCGCCAATCGACTGGAGATACGCAACGGTCGCCCACACCTGATCGATCGAGAGCTGCCGGCGCATGTCCTGCATGATGTTGTCGAATCCGGCGACCACGTACGCCCCCGGACTGGTAAGCGATTCATAGAGGTACGTTTTACAGTCCGCGCCGGGGCGCGATACACAGCGTGCGCCGATGTTCCCTTCGCCGGCATGATCCGTGAGGAGGTTGGGCGCGCGAGTCCCCAGACCGTGACACGCCGTGCACCCGCCCGCGCCGTTATAAATCCGCTCGCCGGCCTCGGCGAGCGCTTCGGGCGTGACGTCCGCGCCTAGGTCCAAGGCTTCGGGTACCTCCGATTCGAGCTGAGGAATGACGCGGGCGACCATGGTGTAGAAGCCGATCACGATCAGCGCGACCATCACGACCTTGAGATTGGTCATCCACATTGTCGTCTAGCCCTCAATCGGTTGCGGTTTGCCCATCGCCCGCTCTGCGAGACCGCCGAGCCAGAAGATGAACGCCACCATGCCCAGGAAGATTAATACGCACGCGCTTATCACGTTGGCAGCCTCGCCCAAGGCCGGCGTCGCCGCGAACTGACTCGTATCGCGCATCACCTCGAAGACGTGCCAGTGCTGCCGGATGCCGCTCCGCGCAAATCCCATCAAGCCCATCAGCCACGTAAAGGTCACCGCCAGCACAAACAGCGCGTACTGCGACCGTTCCGGCATCTGACCCCACCTGATCGCCCCGCGCGATTCCGCTCCCCGGAGCAACGCAATATCGATGACCGTCACGCCGACGATGCAGAGAAGGACAGCCCCGACTTGGTACACACTGAAGCCGATGCGTACGATCGCCTCCACATAATAACCGTAGATGCCGTAGAACAGCACGACACCGGCCGAGAGCACGAACATCGCTGCTTGAACCACGGTGCCCGTCTTGGCCCACGCCACTCTCGGTTCCTTGTTTGCCCGGCGATACAACAGAAACGACAGGAAGGTCGTCAGGATCATGAAATTGACGGCGGTGTTCTTGGCGCTCATGACGCCCAAGACCGTGAGGAACGGATGCTTCGAGCCACCCATCGCCGCAAACTCCTCGCGGGTGGCAATCACGGTGTTGGGAGTGGCCCACACGATCCAACATATCACCAGCACCAACAGCATCCACTTCGTATACGGAATAAATCGCTCCGCCCCGGGAATCCGACCCATGCCGAGCCACAGATAATAGTTGGCGGCGAGGAACAGGACGCCGATGAGCACCGCCTGAACAATCCACAACCAGCTCATAAACCCGCCCATCATCGTGATCCCCATCTGCTGGTTGAACTCATAGATCTCGCGCCCGAGCCAGTACCCGGCAAACGGCAGCACAATAAACGTGCAGATGGCGATGAAGTTGCCCACGTACCCCATCCAGTCGTAGTGGGCGCGCTCCTCCGACGTCTTCGCAAAGAGAAATCGATACCCGGCGTACGCCGCCACGATGGTTCCGCCAAACACGGCGTTCGCAATCAGCCGGTGAATATTGATGGGCATCCACGTCGCATTGGCAATCGCGTTCCACAGCCCAACCTCAGCCGGCAACGTCTCCGCGGTCATTCCCGACGGCGGGGACATCATGTACGTCAGCCATCCGTTGGCGATGAACATCACGATCGTTCCCCACACGTTCAGGAGCAGACCAAGCCCCCAATGACCCCATTTCGCGCGGCCCGCCTTCCACCGGTCCCATCCGTAGTAGTAGAGGTACAGCGTGAACGACTCGACGAAGAACAGCCCCGCGTAGATCCACATGGACAGGCCGAAGATCTGCGACATGTGGCCCCAGAAACGCGGGTAGAGCGTCGTGATGAAAAACAACAACAAACCGCCCCACAGCGCGGTGGCGCTGTAGGCGAACACGAGCAGCCGCGTAAACTCTTTGGAGAGCTTGTCGTACTTCGAGTCCTTCCCCAAGATTCCAATGAGCTCGGTAATGACCGCAAACATCGGCACACCGAGGACAAACGCGGCAAACATGAGGTGGACTTCCGCGGCGATCCACACGGCCGCGCGCGCGCCGATACCCGGAAAGTTCCCGTACGCGCCTGTCGTGTCAGCGGCAGCCTGTACCAGATACGCGAGTTCAGTCGTCATGGCGAAGGAAGAACGGTTTGCGTTTCGAGAAATCCACCGGGATGTTCCGTCGCACTTCGCTCAGAACATCGGTTGTGACCTGGGATATCCCGTGCTTGCGGGCATACTGTTCCACGCGCTGGATCACGACCCCGCGGACAAATGATGGGATCCGCGCCAACCGCGTTTCGGCATCCGGCGCCCACTGGAGCTCGCGCTTGATCGCGGTGCCGTAGGTGACACGCCGATTCGGCACGATCAAGTCGGCATCTCCCGTCGGGTCGTAGGCACACGATGTGTCCGATGCGAGATAGTCCCCTTCGAGCGCGAACGCGCGGGCGCGGCACCCCCCGCAGAGACGGCGATACTCGCATTTCCCGCACTTCCCGCCGTACTCGCCCTTTCGGATCTCGCGAAACAGCCCCGACGTGTGCCAGATCTCGGAGAACGAATGGGTGCGCAAATCTCCGGCGGGGACCGGCAGGTACGGGCACGCCGTCAACTTCCCATCGGGCGTCACCCGGCAATACTGCGTGCCGCAGGGACAACGCGTCTCGTAGTTGAGGATCGGCGACTGCGGAACCCGCTGGTGCACGAGCCGCATGAAGTGCGGTGCACACTTTGCCCGGACCATCATACGGCCCAAGTAGCGCTCATGATGCTCCACCAGTTCGCCCAGCAGGTCCTCATACTCGTCCGACGTCAGATCGCTCATCTTGGTCCCGCGACCGACTGCAACGAGGAAGTAGGCATTGAAGGACACCGCCCCTTGCTCCGCGGCCCAGTCGATGAGCGACGCCAACTCCTCGCGATTGCCCCGCGTGAGCGTCGTCTGAATGATGAAATCGAGGCGGTGGTCTTGCAGGCGGGCAACTGCTGCGAGCGTTGCTTCGAGCGACCCGTGCCCCCTCCGGAACCGGTCGTGATAGCGGGGCTTCAACGATTCGATGCTGACGGCGACGCCGGTCACGCCGGCATCTTTCAGTTCCTCGATCTTGTCGTCAGTCAACAACGTCCCGTTGGTCCCGACCACCACTGTTGCGCCCCGCCGCGCCGCGTAGGACGCAATGGCCGGCAGGTCCTCGCGCAGCAACGGCTCGCCACCTGACAGGATGAACATGGGCGCGGGGTTCAGTGCGAGGATCTCGTCGGCGATGCGATGACACGCTCGTGTGGACAGCTCGCCTTCGCTTGACGCGGCTGGACCGGCGGCAATGTAGCAGTGGGCACATTCCAGATTGCAGCGCTGGGTGAGATTCCACGCAACCACGTGCGGGACATATTCGCCAAGCGCGCTCGACTCTGCCGAGGCTTCACCCAGGAGAGCGAGTGAAGATGTCACGTGGTTCCCTTAATCTCCTTCGTCCCCTGCACCTGCACGTTGCATGAATTTTTCCAGCGCTGCCTTGGCATCCTCGGGCGACGTGGTCTTGAAATCCACGGGACACGCCGAAGCTTGTTCTTCGATGTCTCTGATGGGGCACCGGGTCACGCCTTGTGCTTTCGCCTCTTCGATAAAGCTTCGCATTTCCGGCGTAAGCGCATCTTTCCCCTCCGCTTCCGCGCGAATCTGCTTGGCCCGGAGCTCGCGAAACATTCCCATCATGGTCTCCGCGTCAAACTCGTCCGCTTCGATCATGGCTTGCTTGTTCTCATCCATGACCGACGTCGTGATACGCCAGATGTCGTGATGTGCCGCGAACCGCTCGACCGTGTTGCGCGCAAGGGGCCGCGCGATGAGCGGCACCACCTTCAAGCGCTCAAAGGCTTCCACCGTCCACACCGGTGGATCCGCCGCCGTCCGCTCCCGCGTCGTGACATGGCTCGTGACCGGGCACTTCGTTTCGACCAACCGTCCCGCAAGCTCCGTGGAGGACTCGTGTCCCATCACCAGCGTCTTGGCCATCATCTCCTCGGCTTTGACCTCCGCGCGAGCCATTTCCTCGGCATCTCCAATACCCATGATCAACTGCATGTGGGTCGGGAGCAGTTTTTGAATGGCTTGATCGAGCAGTTGACTCGTCACGATGTCGCCGCCCCGCTCAACGACGAACTCTTCCACCGCTTGTCTCGCGATGCCCTGCGCGAACGGGGGAACCCGTAGAATCCGGACTTCCGCATCGGGCGCCCACGGCAAGTGGTGCTCGCCGTCCTCCTCGATCCAGGGAATCTCTTCGGGCCGAATCCCGGTCGTCCCCGTCATGAGCACATTACAGGGCGCCAGACGCACCAGGTTCTCCGCCTGTGACCCCATGGTGGGCCCGTCGATCCGATGGCTCCCATGCCGGCCAAGGATGAGGAGGGTCGGCTTGACCTCGTCCGCCCATTGGAGGATCACCTGGAACGGCTTTCCAATCAGAATCTGCGTCTCCACCTTCACGTCGGGAAACTCCTCGGCCATCACCTGGGCGCGCTTGATATTTGCCTGGCAGAGTTTGAGCAGTCCCTTGTCGATGATGTTGTTGTGAAGCTCCTCCTGCTCCTCGAACTTGAAGACCTTCGCCGCCTTTACAGATAGCACGTCCTTGATGTTGTTGAACACGTCGTGGTGATACTCGACATCGAAACAGCTGCACAGATAGACGGTCGCGTCGAAATCGCGCGCAAGCTCCAACGCAATCCGCACCGTACGGTAACTGTATGCCGATCCATCGACACACACCATGAAGCGCCCGCCCGCGAGCGAGGAATCGTCACGCACGATGAGGATGTCTTTGTCGACGCCGCGAACCGCGCGCGTCACGACCCCGCCGAGTTGCGAGCGTTCCTGCACGCCAATGCCATGGGCTCCAATCACGACGAGATCGTATTGCCGGCCGGACGAGCCGGCCAGCTTGTCGTCCTGATCCTCCTCCTCCGCAACGATCCGCCCGTCTTCACCCAACCGCACGTCGCTCCGCATCGTCTCGCTGCCATCGTAGTTGGCGGCAATGTTGGGATCGAATCCAATCAAACTCGGCAGTCGCCCCGCGCCGCGATTCGCCTCATTGACGATCTCTTCGTAATTGATGCCTTCGAGGAGCTGTCTCCGCAGCGGCACGCCTCCAGCCGAACACCGCTTTTCGAATTGATCCAAGAACGAATCGGAAATGAGCTGCAGACCTTTTTCGATGAGCTTGTCGTGGACCTTCCGCTGCCGTTTGATTTCTTCAGGCGTCTGAAACCGGGCGGGCAACCCCGTCTCGAGCTGACGAAACCGCACGTCGTGCAACCGCGCGGCATAGACGTGATTCCCGGTGATCCGGCCGCCGGACCGCTGACAGATCTCGATTGCCAGGTTGGCGGCCCAATTCGAATGATGTGAGTTGTCAACAGGTACAAAAAGCTCGCGGTACATCCTCAGCTCCCCGACCCGGTAGAGGGTTTCGTCAGACGACGACTCGAGTACGGTGCATTATATGCAAAACGGGGCCGGAAGGCCTACTACGAGCATTACCTTCCCGTCCCGTACCACGCGAGTATAAGGCCGCCGTGCGGACTGTCAAGGGACGAGCTGCGTCCCATCACGGTCCCACACCATCAACGCATCGACCGGGCAGAGGTCGCACGCTTCGAGGAGTCGATCACGGTCCGCTGCTACCGGATCGACAAACACAACGAGGTCCTCGTTATCGAGCTGAAACGCGTCCGGTGCGTGTGCCACGCAATCACCGAACCCGACACAAAGCGTGCGATCGATCCGCACGGTGAGCGTGCCCACCACCCGATCCTCGCAGTGCGACACTACATTCCCTCCAACCCAAGATCTGTCCTCGCAGTGTCCATGACTGCCGGCGTGATCTCCGAGATGCCGCGGTCCGCTGCGTACTCGCCGTAAATCCGTTTGACCATCCCCCGGACGAAACTCGGGACGCGCTGCAAGCGCTCTTCAGCCGCCGGACTCCACCGCGGAAGCCGCTGTCCCGTGGACGCTGGGGCCGGATCGTGATCGACCAGGGCGTCTTCTCGACCTGCCACGGTCGAACGGACGAGTTCCAGTGGTTGCTCGTCCAGCGTACGGCCGCCGATCTTCACGCCCAGCGCTCCCACGAGTTGCGACTCCATGGGGTTTGCCAGCATGGCAACCTTCCGTCCGCACTGTGGACAGATGAACGCCGCCGCAAAGGTGCCGTCACCCGGCAGGGCGCGCTCGGCAAAGTCCATCTGCTCGTCGCAATCAACACACAGAAACTTCATGATACGACTCCCAGGAAAGCATCGACGATGCCGTCCGGCAGCGTCGGGGACACGACACCATCCGTCGATTTCCGAAACGGGCTGCGGCCGAGAAGCGGAACGTCCAGATCGTGCGCAAGACGCTGACCCGCGTTTCCCTCGAACAGCGGACCAACCGAGCCACAGCCATCGCACTCGTATCCGCTCATGTTCTCGATCACGCCCAACAAAGTGATATCGCGATCGACCGCAGCCCGGAGTGTCCGTTCAACCGCGCGCCGCGACTCCTCCGTGGGAATCGTGACAGCAATCGCGCCAGCGAGATCAGGAACCAGCTCCGCGAGATCGTGAATCTGGGCCGAGCCAGGAGGAAGATCGACGAGGAGGAGATCGAGTGATCCCCACCGCACATCGCTCAAGAACTCGCGCAGCGCTCCCGTCTCCAGGGCCCCACGCCATACGAACCGTTCGCCGTCTGGTTCCCTCCAGCGCAGCGGTTGTCCTTCCTCCAACAGCAGATCCATTGAGAACACGCGAATGCCCTCGATGCCGAGCACCGGTTCCACGGCATCGTCGCGGACGATCACCCGACCGCTCGCGCCCAGCATTCGCGCAGCCGTCGGCGCATTCAGGTCGGCATCCAACACTCCGACGGCGCCCGCACACCGCCGGCCCACGCCGATCGCCAACCCTGCCGTGACGTAGCTCTTACCGACCCCGCCCTTTCCACTCATCACCGCCACAACCCGTCCAACCGAGCCGAGGCGCTCCGTGACGCGAGTGCGCTGCGCACCGACTTGTTCTGCTAGGCCGGACCGGTCGCGGCCCAAGACCTCACGGTACGTGCGAAAGGTCATAGATCCCACCCCGCGCGGGCGAGCATCCACAAATTGATGAGGACAACGACCAACGCAGTGAGATAAAATGCCGGAGGCAACCGCGCGCCTGACTCGGCGAGAAACGCCCCCCTGATCAGCGCGGGCAGCCGTAACCCGTGCACCGCCCACACAATTCGCGCAAGCCAGGGATTCTGCCATCGCAGCAGCCCGATGAACACCGCGCCGGCGACGACGGCCCCGAGAACCATCCACAGCCACGGCGGACCAAACCGCGAGGGCAGCATTCCATTCTGCCCCATCACATACGCCGCCGCCTCATAGAGGATGGCGACATGCAGGTAGACAAACGCCGCTTGTCGAAACTTGGTCTCGCGACTCACCACGGTCTTATCCCCTCTCGAGATGGGACGCCACCGCTGAAAGATATTGACTCCCACCCACACCACGATATCATACGGCCCGCCATAGCCAGAGCCGTCGCCGCGATGCAGAAGAGGTCTCACAGCACGACACACCCCGGAGCGGATCGCGCGGCCCGGATCGTACCCATCCCGCTGATCGCGGGCGCGGCGCTGTTTTTCCTCGTGATCGTCTATCTGGTCGCCGCATCCTTCCTCCGAAGAGAGATGCCGATGTTCGAGGCCACGAGCGTTGCGCCGTTTCCGAGCGGCGACACGTTGGTCACGGACACTGTCACGATCGACGCGTCAGACGTTGACCGGTGGCGCTTCTTCGACTTTGCACTCGGCTCTCCCGTCGAGATCCCCGACACCGCCGGGTGGGATCTCGCGTTCAGACGGTTTCACGTTGTGTCGTCCGCCGCCGTGGCGAACTTGGGTCCTCTTCAGTTCGACGAGGTTGCGGCTGCACCCGATTCCGGCTACGTCGAGACGGAGTTCGCCGCCGACACGATCAACCCGGCGATCGATCGCTGGTACCGCTACAACATGATCTCGCACCAACTCGAGCCCGGCGGCTCGGTGTACGCGGTGCGCACGACGGACGGACGGTTCGCGAAGCTCGAATTCCTGAGCTATTACTGCGTCGGGATGAAACCGGGCTGCGTGACGTTCCGTTACGCGTACCAAGGCGGCCCAAACCAACGGCTCAACTGACCGCCGGCGTCCCACCCCGGCCACTCACCGTCCAATGCGCTCGCAGCTCGCGCACAAAGGGGTGCAGGTGGCGCTTGAATTCTTTGACCAGTTCGGTTTCCGCTTCGCCCGCGCTCAAGCCCCGAAGCCGCGCAAGGCTGTTTGCATGACGTTCGCTCACCCGACGCACTTCCGCGAAGAGATCTTTGATGGCGGACTCCAGGGGCTGCGCATCACACCACGCAACCCACGCCCCGACGGCTTCATCGATGAGTCGCTCGACGGCCGGAACGGCCGCTCGCCGCTCCAGGAGTCCTGCCTCCTGACGCTCGCAGATTGCATCGACATTCATTATCTCGACGTCCGGAACCACCTCGACGTTCCGCGGGAGCCCTGCGTCGACAACCAGGAGGTCCTTCCTCGCGCGGGCGACGCGTGCCAGCATGTCCCGGCTCACAACAGGTTTTGCACTCCCACACGCTGCAACGATCACATCGGCCTCGCGCATTCGGGACTCGCGGTCATACCATGGCGCCGTCCGTCCGCCGCACTCCGCGGCAATCTTCGCGGCGTTCGCGGGCGTCCGGTTGATGATCGTGAGCGGCCGGAGACCCCGCTTCGCGAGTTGCCGGCTGACCTGCGCCGCCACCTTGCCCGCACCGAGCACAACAACGGCGCGGCCGCCAACGAGACCGTTCGGCCGCCGGTGCGCGATCAAGTCGGCGAGAGCCGCCCCGACACTCGCCGTGCCTGTGCTGATGCCCGTGTTGTTGCGAGCCTGCCTGCCCGCGCTGACGGCGCAGCGAAAGGCATGATGCATTATGTTGCCAAGCGACCCGGCACAACCCGCGTCCGACAACGCCGCCTTCACCTGACCCAGGATCTGGGCGTCTCCCAGCACGGCAGAATCCAACCCGCATGCGACACGACACAGGTGACGAACCGCCAGCTGGCCCCGGCGATGATACGCGGCGTCAGTCGCTACCAGCTCGGCAACACGGCGACGCAACGCGCCGGTAAGGCGGTTCTCGATCGGTTGGGCCGCGGCATCAACGGCCACGTAGAGTTCTGTTCGGTTGCACGTCGAAAGAACGACCGCTTCCAGACCGGGGTCGGACGTTGCTACCGATCGGAGGAGCTTCGCGGACTCCCGCCGATTGACCGTTAATGATTCGCGGACCGCGACGGGGGCCGTGCGGAAGTTGACGCCGAAGAGATGAAGCGACTTTAATGCGGGCATTGGTGCGAGGAGCGCGAGACGTCTAGTCTCCAGTTTCGCCGAGCGGGTGTGCCGCCAGTTCCTCGCGGATCTTGGGATGGACGCTCCAGAGATAGTAGCCCATACCCACTGCCGCGATCGCATTACCGATGGCCACGTTGACCCAGGCCAAGGCTCCCAAGAGCGGAGCGGCCATCGTCGCGACCACCACGTAGAAGCCGAACTCGAACACGGCGAAGAACACGACGACGATGAACAGTGTGGACGGGAACCGCTCGACTTCGAACGCCAACAGAGCAGCCACCATGCCAACCACGAAAAAGGCGACCGCATGTACCATGGTGTATCCCACGACGGCCGCAAAACTCACGACGACGGCGTCGGGATCCCGCAGTCCCCAAAACAGCGCCGACCCGAGCATCGCGGGAGTGAAGAACGGTTGACCCGCGATCACGTCCACCACGAAAAACCATGCGGCAACCGCGATAGCCCCAATGAAGCCGGCGATGAACCCTTCCCGAGCGATCCGACTCAGATCCATAACAGCATCCTGGATTGTGGGATCCCACGCGGCAAAACCGGTACCAATATATAGAACTCGATGATGAGGGCCAGCTACTGCCGAACGGCGGTGCCTTGCAGCGCCGTCGTTGACAAGCCTGCGGAGCCTCACCATCCTCCACCCAACTCGACAACGATTCTGGATGCGTCGCCATGCAACATCGCTCTCTCGGCCCTGACGCGCCACTGGTGTCTGCAATCGGGCTAGGCGGCATGCCCCTCTCGATTACGGGACGCCCGAACGAAGGCACCGCGATGGAGGTCGTACACGCATCGCTCGACGCCGGCGTCACGCTCATCGATACCGCAGACGTCTATTGCTTGGACGACCGAGACATCGGACACAACGAACGACTCATCGGCGATGCCGTCGCGCGGTGGCGCGGCGATCGTGCATCGCTGGTCATCGCGACCAAAGGGGGATTGACCCGACCCGGTGGCCGGTGGGAGCGAGACGGGCGTCCGCGCCACTTGCGCAGCGCATGCGAGGCGTCGTTGCGCGCCCTGGGGGTGCAACGCATCGATCTCTATCAATTGCATGCACCGGATCCAAAGGTGCCCTTCATGGAGAGCATCGGTGCGCTCGCGACGTTGCAACAAGACGGCAAGATCCGCTGGATCGGACTCTCGAATGTGTCGGTCGAACAAATCCGGCAGGCCCAAGCGGAGATCACGGTTGTCACCGTACAGAACCGGCTCAACCCCTTTTTCCGGGAAGCACTCGAGGAAGGGGTTGTCGACTACTGTGGGCGCCAGGGCATCGGATTCCTCGCATACAGTCCGGTAGGTGGGGGGCGCTTGAACAAGAAACTGCCGGATCACGCCGCGCTCCAGGGGCTGGCCGCCCGTGTCGCTGCTACGCCCCACGAGTTGGTGTTGGCGTGGGTGCTCGCCCAAGGCGAAACGGTGATCGCCATCCCCGGGGCACGCTCCGTCGATCATGCACTGAGCGCCACGAGAGCGGCAGACGTCACATTAGATGCCGACGCCCTTTGCGTCATCGACCAGGCGGAGTTTTCTCGCGACTGACTATTCGGGAACCGTGGTCTTGCGCGCTTCCGCAAAGCGTTCCTGGGCGGTTCGGCGGTCGGCCCCGGCACCGGGCCGCCGGCGCTCATAGGACCCGTCCGCCCGAAGTTCCCACGCCAGCGGATCCGTGAGTTCGGTCTCGAGAATCATGTCGAGCCGTGCACGCGACGCCTCCGCTACAACGGGCGTCACCACCTCAACCCGACGCCTGAGGTTGCGCGGCCGCCAGTCGGCGGATCCGATGTAGTACTCGTCGGCGCCTGCGTTTCCGAAGTGATAGATGCGCGCGTGTTCGAGGAAGCTTCCGAGCTGGCTGATCACGCGAATTCGGTCTGACAAACCGGGAACGCCGGGGCGCAGCATGCAGATACTGCGGACGATCAGGTCGACGTCGACGCCCGCCTGCGAGGCGCGATAGAGCGAGCGAATCACTTCCGCATCCGCCAATCCGTTTACCTTGACGCGAATGCGGCCGCCGCGGCCGGCTTCAGCATGTTCGATCTCCCGCTCGATCATCTCGAGGAATCGGCTGAGCATGTTGGTGGGCGCCACGAGAAGCTGACGAAACGGCGTCTGCGGCGCCTGGGACGAGCCAGTCAAGTCATTGAACAGATCACTGAGATCCGACCCGAGATCCGGGTCCGCGGAGAGGATCCCGAGATCGGTATAGAGCTTCGCGGTTGATGCGTTGTAATTGCCGGTCCCGATGTGCACGTACCGCTTGACGGCGTCGCCTTCTCGTCGGATGACCAGCGTCGTCTTGGCGTGCGTCTTGTAATTCACGAGACCGTAGACGACGTGGACACCAGCGGCTTCGAGTTTCCGAACCCAGTCGATGTTCCGTTCCTCGTCGAACCGCGCCTTCAGTTCGACAAACACATCCACCTGCTTCCCCGCCTGCGCCGCTTCGATCAACGCGTTGACGACAGGTGATCGCGAGCCAGCGCGGTACAAGGTCAGCTTGATGGCCTGTACGTCGGGATCGGCGGCGGCCTGCTCGAAGAACTGCTGCGTACTCCC
>JBFHWR010000090.1:0-12142 GCA_041599395.1 Gemmatimonadales bacterium
ATCAGCCGCGTCCTCGTCTCGAACACCTGAGCCGCCGTCACCTTCCGCGGTGTGAACACCAGGTGGTCGCCCTCGTAGTGGGCCAAATTGTCGTCGAAGATGCGGCCTTCCGCACGTACTTCTTGATGGAATGGCGTACCCGGAATCGGGATTGCAATCGAGAGGAAGATGGCGGACGGATCCACCTGCTCCAGACGGTCAGGCAGCGTCTCGTAGTACTCCGGTGTGTCTTCGTCGAGCGCAATCATGACACCGGCGAATGTCAGAATTCCGCGTTCTTTGAGATCCATGAACAGCTCGCGGTAACGATGCACCTTGTTGTGACGCTTGCGAACCGCTTTCAGGCTCGCTTCGTGCAGAGATTCCATTCCCAGAAAAGCCATGCGGCAGCGTGCTTCGGTGAGCAACTCGACGAACTCGTGATCGTCCAGGCAGTTGAGGGTGAATTGTGCGCCGAGCGCCCAGAGGTCTGTTTTGGCGATCTCCCGTAGCAGCCGCTTTGCATAGTCCAGGTCACCGCCGAGGTTGTTGTCGTACAGCATGGCCAGCCGGCGGCGATGCCAGGGGAGTCCGTTCGTGGCCGTGAGGTCACGGATGACGTCCGAGACCGGTCGGCAGCGGTGCGGGGTGCGGTTGATGTTGAGTTGGCAGTACGTGCAGCGGAACGGGCACCCGCGGGTGGCCTCGGTCACGATGGACACGGCGTACGCCGGCTCCACCAGATCGTAGCGTGGCGGCGGGATGTCCTCCAGTGTCGGCGCCGGCGGCGCATGGTAGACCGGCTGAAGCCGGCCGGCGAGCATGTCGCGGACGACTTGGTGCCACACCCGCTCGGCTTCTCCGACTACGACCGCATCGACATGCGGTAGCACCTCGTGAGGAAACGTCGACGGGTACTTCCCTCCCGCAACGACTTTCTTTCCCAGCCGGCGGAACCGCCGCGCGACCTCGTAGGCGTGCGGGGCGCAGAAGTCCATGAAGGAAAGGGCTATGAAATCCGCTTCCGTCTCGTAGTCGATCGGCCGGACCATCTCGTGCAGGACGTCGACATCCACGGTGTCCGGCGTCAACCCAGCCAGCAGGATCCCCGAAAGGGGCGGTGCGGGAGATCGGGCGAAGTATGCCTGAGCATCGCCGAGGTTCTGGTACAAAACGATGATATCGAGCTTCGGTTTTGACATGATCACGTCCCGCTAGGTTGCACCCCGATGTTCGCCGAGCCGCGTCAACTGGCCGTCAACCGAACGAGGAGGCCACGGCGTTGACGTCGGGTTGACGAGCACCGCCTAGGATGGCGTCACGTGTAAGGGAAGACGCTATGACCACCGCGAGACATGACCCATCGAGGCAGCTCCAGGGAGCGACCGCCGTTGGCGGTGTCCTCATTCTCGCTTTCTGGACCCTGTACTTCGCGGCGAACGAGACGCTGGGGCTCATCGATCCGGCCTATGCCGCGTTCGAGGAGTCGTTCATTGTGGCGGATGCGGTGTTGGCGGTGCTCCTGTTTGCGACATCCGTCAGCCTGCGCCGGCGCCGCGTGGCCGGACCGTTCATGCTGGCGATGGCGGCTTCCATGTGCCTCTACCTGGGAATCCTGGATGTGACTTTCTATGCGCGGAACGGACTGTTTCTTCCGTTCTCCAGCGCGGCCTCGATCCAGTTGCTCGTGAATTGTCTGTGTGTGGGAGGTGGCTGCTACGGACTCTGGGGTGCCTGGCGTATGTGGAGGGCACCGTGACGACGCGCAGCCTCGACGGGCGGGTCGTCGTGATCCTCGGGGGAGCCGGCGGCATTGGTGCCGCGACAGCCGTGGCCGCGGCCAAGACGGGAGCGTGCGTCGTCGTGGCAGACGTTCGCGCCCTGCCGGCGACCGTCGCTGGAATCTCATTCGAGTGGGTCGACGTGACTGACTTCGATTCGCTCACCCAACTTCGCGGCCGCGTACTGGAGCGATTCGGTCAGGTCGATGCCGTGATCAACTGCGCAGCGATCATCGAGCCGGGTGGATTCGACCGCATCTCAGTCGATGCGATCCGTCGCCAGTTCGAAGTCAACGCGCTGGGAGCAGTGTTCGCGACGAAGGTCTTTCTACCGGAATTCCTCTCGCGAAGTAACGGACACTTCATCCACCTGTCATCGTTGGGGGGGATTGTCCCACTTCCGGACGAAGCCGTGTATTCAGCTACCAAGTTTGCCGTTCGTGGCTTCTGTCTCGCAATGGCTCAGGAGCTGAAGGGTAGCGGCGTCGCTGTCACCGTGCTGTGTCCCGACTCAACCGCGACACAGCAGCTCGAAGGCGAAGCGCAACTCGGTGGCGCCGCTCTGTCATTCGTGAGCCATCCGCTGCGGCCGGCGGACGTTGCGGATGTAATCCTCGACGTCTTGCTGCGGCCGCGACGCGAAGTCTGTGTGCCAGGGCGCCGCGCGCTCTTCGCGAAATGCGTCGGCGCCTTCCCCGGCTTCTTCAAACTCGCGTACCCGACTCTTGCCGCCATCGGAAACCGGTCCCGCGCGCGTTTCCTGATCGGTTCCCTCGCGCCCGGAACGTGCCGAGATGGCGCCGGTGCGGAGGTTGGACCATGACTGTTGCTGCAATTATCGCCCACCAGGCTCGATTTCTGTGCTTGCCGTTTTGGCGTGACTACGTGACCACCATGCGACCGTATCTGCTGTTCGTTTCCGGCGTGACCGGCATCGCGGGAGTATCCCTCGGTCCTACTGTTTCGCCCGCGGCTGCCGTGGTCCTTTCAGTCGTCTTCTTCCTGGCCTATGGGTTCGGACAGGCGCTCACCGACTGTTTTCAGACGGACACCGACAGCCTCTCAGCGCCGTACCGGCCGCTGGTTCGGGGAACGTTGCTCCCACAGGACGTCCTGGTGGTGAGTCTCGGAGGACTCACTGTCAGCGCTGTGATCGTCGTGTGGTTCAATCCGGTGAATGTGCTCGCCGCTGGGCTGACGGTATTCGGACTCGCTACTTACACATGGTTTAAGCGCCGCTGGTGGGCAGGACCGTGGTACAACGCGTGGATCGTCAGCCTGTTGGTACTGATCGGTTACCAATGTGCGTCGGGTGGTGCTGGCGGGATGGATGCACCTCGGCCGGCGCTCTACGGCACCATGCTCGCGGCACTCGCGGCGTATGCCAACTTCGTCTTAACCGGCTACTACAAGGACATTGCGGCTGACCGGGCGACAGGCTACAAGACGCTTCCGGTGGTATTCGGTCGCCGAGCGAGCGCATGGGTGAGTGACGGATTGGCAACCCTTGCGTTTGTGGGCGCTGGAATCGGCGTCTCCGGCGCTCGAGGGGTACAGGTGCTCGCCGCGACGGGGTTTCTCGCTGGCGCCGCCGTGTTCGCCACGGTTGCACAATGGCGGCTGCACGGAATCCGGACTGACGAGGAGGCGCACCGGGCGATCGAACCGGTGGTTCACAGCTACATCCTGCTGTTGTGTGGTATAGCAGCGGCGCACAAACCAACCTGGGCTGTGCTTCTGGTCGGATTCTACTTGGCCTTCGTGTGGACGGCACGGCATCGGCCAATGATGGCTCAGATCTAGGAGAGAGCATGCTCGTCATCGTGAACCCAAAGGCAAACGGGGGACGCGCCCAAACGCACTGGGAGCGCGTTCGTCCGGCGCTGGCCAAGGAGTGTGGGTCCTTCCAGGAGTGTGTGACGCTCGACGTGCGAGCTGTGCGGAACGCGATCCAGAGCGCCCTCAACGGTGGCGAAGAGCACTTTGTGGCGGCCGGAGGAGACGGAACCGTGAACCTTGTTGTCGGCCTGCTGGTAGAACAGGCTCGGCCGGAACAACGGTCGGCCATTGTCGTTGGTGCTGTTGGGTTGGGCTCGAGCAACGACTTCCACAAGATGACGGGGCCTACTGCTGGGATCGGCGGCTTTCCGTGCCGTCTGAACTTCGCGCATCCCATTTGGCACGACGTTGGTCGCACGACGTATCTCGATGAAACCGGTGCGCTCCGTGTTCGTCACTGGGTCATCAATGCGAGCGTCGGGACCACAGCCTGGGGGAATTGGATCTACAATGAGGAACGGGGCCTGATAGGGAGTGTGAAGCGATGCTCGTCGTCCCTCGCCATCGTGTTCGCTGCGCTCCGCGCACTTCTGGGGTTCACCGGCGCGTGGATGACGTTACGGTACGACGATGGGCCTGTGATGAGCACTCGCGTCCGCAACCTGGGTGTCGTGAAGAACCCCAACTTCACCGGCTGCCTTCGCTACGATTCACCGTATGAACCGGGCAGCGGCGATTTCTTCGTTCACCTGCTCGCCGAATCCTCTCTCTGGGACACTGTGGTCACACTCGCTCGGCTGGCTCGAGGACGATTCGCGGGTCGGCCGACCGCTCATTCCCGAAGGGCTCGCCGCTTTGCCCTCGATGCGGCAAATCCATTCGCCGTCGAAGGCGACGGAGAGATCGTCGTGACCCGCCATGTCGAATTCAGCCTCGAACCGCTTGGGCTACAGGTGTGCGCATGATGGCGGCGGTGAACGAACGGTATTTGATCGAACGGTTGACGGCCGGTATGGATCGGTCTCCGTATCAGAGCAACCGGCTTCACGAAAGCGATGCCGAGCTGTTGCGAATCCCCGGCACCTCAGTGACGCTCGCAATAACGACCGACGGCGTCGTCGAGGAAATTGCCAGCGGGCTGTACAGCGACCCGTACCTCGCGGGGTGGATGAGCATTGCCGCCAGTGCGAGCGACCTCGCGGCTGTTGGCGCGAACCCGCTGGGTATTCTGGTGAGCGAGTCGCTGCCCACAGAGATGAGCCGGAGGGACGTCGCGCGATTGCAGGCCGGCATCCGTGACGCGGTGCGCGCGCACCACCTCCCGGTACTGGGAGGCGACACGAATTTCTCGCCAACTCTCCAGCTCACCACTACCGCCATCGGCGTCTTGCCGAACGGCGTCGCCTTGACACGACGTGGCGCACAAGCCTGCGACCGCCTGTTTGCGTCGGGGCCGCTTGGACTGGGCTCCGCCTTCGCGCTGGGTCAGTTGTCGCTCACGGGTACCACGAGCAACCCGCCGGTACCGTTCCAGCCGCTGGCGCGTCTCGATTGGGGCCGGTTTCTCACTCGATGGGCGTCTGCGTGCATGGACACCAGCGACGGCATGATTGCCACCGTCGACGAGTTGATGAGGGTCAACGGCGTCGGCATCAGCGTTGAGCTACCGGCGGAAGCCGTGCTCCACGACGTCGCCCTCCAGACGGCGCGTCTGGCCGGGCTGCCGCCGTGGACAATGCTGGCCGGTCCGCACGGGGAGTTCGAGTTGCTGTTTACTGTTCCGAGCGACCGATGCAGCGATTTCCGGGTTGCAGCCGCGGCGATGGGGTGGCACCCGATTGAACTTGGAGCCGTGGTGCCCGGGGAGGGATTCGTCTGGCGACTCGATGACGCGTGGACGACCGTCGATACGCCCCGCATCCGTAACCTCTTTGGGGACGTTGGTGGCGATCCGGAACGGTTCCTCTCAGAACTGCTCGATTCCGCGGCGCCGTGCGGGGACCGGCCCTACTCGTAAGCTAAATGCAACGTTGAACATCCAACGTGCAACGCTGGACGTTGAACATTGAACGTTTCTCAGCTTCCCGTGGCGCCGAGTTCCTCTAGCTCGATCGGCAGCTTCCTGATTCGTTTCCCGGTCAGCGCGAAGATGGCGTTGGTGACGGCCGGCGCCGTCGGTGGGACGGCAGGCTCCCCAACTCCCCCCGGTTCCTCGGTACTCTCGACAATGTGCACGTCGATTGCGGGCATCTCGTTCATCCGAAGCATCGGGTAGTCGTGGAAGTTGCTCTGCTTCACCCGTCCCGCTTCGAGCGTGATTTCCCCGTAGAGCGCGGCCGTCAGTCCCGTGACCACGGAGCCGACGATCTGGGCCTCGGCGATATTGGGATTGATGATCCGGCCGGCATCGAAAGCGCAGGTGATCCGGTGTACCTTGAGGTGCCCGCCGTCCAGCGACACCTCGGCTATCTGCGCGGCCAATCCCCCCTTGTTCTCTACGAGGCCAATCCCCCTAGCGTGGCCCGGTGATGGGGATGTTCCCCAACCAGCTTTCTCCGCGGCCAGCTCGAGAACGTGCGTGAGCCTCGCATGGTGTGACAACAGCTCGAGCCGCACTTCGAGCGGATCCCTTCCCGCCGCATGCGCCAGTTCGTCAATGAAGCTCTCGACGACGAATGCGTTTCGAGATGGCCCGACTGACCGCCAGTGCCCGGTTGGCACCGGAAGGTGGAGCTGCACGTTGTCCACCAGCATGTTTGGCACGCGGTACGGCGTGTTGGCGGCGCCGTCTACGCCGCTCCGGTCCACTCCCCCCCTTCCACCTCGACCACGGATGGGCGTTGCCACCACGCGGAGCTTGAACGCCGAGATGCGGCCGGTCGAGTCCACGCCGCCCTCGGCTCGGTAGTACGCCGTGGGGCGATAGAGGTCGTGCTGCATGTCCTCTTCCCGGGTCCACAGCACTTGCACCGGGGCCTTGACCTTCATGGACGTCTCAACCGCGTCCTGCACGAAGTCCGTCCGGCTCCGGCGCCCCCAGCCGCATCCGAGGTAGGTGACGTGGACGGTCACCCGATCGATCGGCAGACCCGTTATCGTTGCCGCCGCGCTCTGGGTACCCTGCGGGCTTTGCGTCGGCGCCCACACCGCACAGCGATCCGCCCGCACGTCCGCCGTACAGTTCATGGGCTCCATAGTGGCGTGCGCCAGGTAGGGAAGTTCGTAGGTGGCCTCGACCCGCTTGGCCGCCCGGGCGAGTGCGGCCTCGCAGTCGCCGTTTTGACGCGCAACCGCCGCATCGTGCTTCGCCAGCTCGATGAGTCTGGCCGTGATGTCCGCGCTCCCCAGTGAGAACGAACCGGGATCCCACGTGATATCCAGCGCCTTGGCACCCTGCAGGGCTGCCCAGGTGTACTTGGCGACCACGGCCACGCCCTGCGACACCTGAACCACGTCCGTGACACCGGGTATCGCACGCGCCCGCGTGGCGTCGAAGCTCTTGACCGATCCACCAAACACCGGACAGTGGACGACCGTTGCGAACAACATATTGGGCACGCGGACGTCGATGCCGAACGTGGCCTGACCGGTCACCTTGAGCGGCGTGTCCACCTGCTTGAGCGGTTTTCCGATCAGGTTGAACTCGGCGGGGTCCTTGAGCTTCGGGTGCTCGGGTACCGGCAAAGCGGCAGCCCGTTCGGCGACCCGGCCGTACGACATGGACCGGCCTGAGGCATTATGCATCACCCGCCCACTCTCGGTGCGGCAACTCGTGGCCGATACGCCCCACTGTGCGGCGGCCGCCGCAACCAACATCTCGCGCGCCGCGGCTCCAGCGCGGCGGAGGTTCATCCACGCGCCGTTACGCACGCTTCGGCTGCCCACCGTCATCTGCGATCCGTACTTGCTCGGATGGGCGTCCGCCTGGACGACCGTGACCCTGCTCCAGTCGGCGTCCAATTCGTCCGCCACGATCATCGGGAGACTCGTGCGCACCCCCTGGCCCATCTCGGCCTTGGCAACCCAGATGGTCACTTCACCGTCGGCGGCGACCTGAACAAACGCGTTTGGTTGCAGGGGCCCGCCGGGAGTCACCCACGGTCGCGTGTCCGCGACGTGCACTCCCAGAATCAGTCCGCCGCCCGTCGCGGCACCAAGCTTCAGGAAATCGCGCCGGTCGAGCTTGAAAATGTCGGTCATCGCTCAACCCTCCTTCGCTGCGCGGTGGATCGCCGCGCGCATGCGGTCGTACGTACCGCAGCGGCAGATGTTGCCGGCCATCGCGGTATCGATTTCGTCGTCGCTCGGGTTGGCGTTTTCTTCGAGCAACGCGGCAGCCGCCATGATCTGTCCCGACTGGCAGTACCCACACTGTGGTACGTCTTCCGCAACCCAGGCTCGCTGAACCGGATGGCTCCCGTCTGGTGACAAGCCTTCGATGGTCGTGACTTCGCGGTTGCCGACGCTCGAGATCGAGGTGGAACAGGACCGAACCGGCTGCCCGTCGAGATGGACCGTACAGGCACCGCACAGCGCGATGCCGCAGCCGTATTTGGTTCCCGTCAGACCAATGACGTCGCGGATTGTCCAGAGAAGGGGGGTGTCGGGGGGAAGGTCTACGGTGTGGCTGCGCCCGTTTACGCGGAGGGTAAACCTAGCCATCGCACGCCTCCCGGGATGTGCGGGTATCTGATGAACTGCCAATATACACCAAGTACGGATGGATAGAGGGTCCCGTTGAACTCAGCAGGTGATTCGCCGGACGACAGGCACATCCACGAGTCCGGCGCCACCGTGGCTCAACGGTCCGTACCTCCGGAGATTGAGTACCGATGCTCGTGCGTGCATTGCCAGGAGGTGTACATTTCACGTTCCCCGAAGAGGAGTCGTGTGATGAAGTCGGGGTTGATCAACGCTCCACTCATCGCCAGCCTGGTGTTGGCGACTGTCGAGGCTGTTGCTGCTCAGGCACCGGCAGCGGAGGAGATTGACGCGATCTTTCGAGAGTTCGATCGGCCGGGATCGGTCGGGTGCGCTCTGGGTGTTGCGCAAAATGGCGAGTTGATCTACAAAAACGGCTACGGGTACGCCAACCTCGACTGGGACATCCCAATCACACCTCAGACAGTCTTCTATGTCGGTTCGGTGTCGAAGCAGTTCACCGCGGCAACGATTGCGCTCCTCGGGCACGAGAACAAGCTCGATTTCGATGACGACGTTCGGACATACCTGCCTGAGATGCCGGAGCGCGATGCCCCGGTGACGGTCCGCCACCTGATTCACCACACGAGCGGCGTGCCGGGCATGTACCGCGTCATGCAGCAGAATGGTCTCAGTACCTGGGATCGGTTCACGCGCGCGGAGGCGCTCGCGCTCTTGGCGAGGCAGGAACTCGACTTCCCGCCGGGAGAGCGATACCAGTATTCGAATGGTGGCTATTTCCTGCTTTCGATGATCGTTGAGCGTGTGAGCGGGAAGACGCTGCGTGAGTACGCTGACGAGAAGATCTTCAAGCCGCTGGGCATGCGCGACACGCACTTCCATGACGATCCGGTCCACATCGTACCTCGGCGTGCGATGAGCTACATGCCCGGGGAGGAAGGAGGCTACATCCAGAGCTACCAAAGCAACTTCGCCTTGCCCGGCGCCGGTGGCCTGTACACCACGGTCGAAGACTTTCTGAATTGGGACCGCAACTTTTTGAACAACCGGCTGGGCGGCACGGACTTTCTCGACGTGATTCACACACAAGGCATTCTCAGCAGCGGAGACGTTCTGCCATATGCGTTTGCGATCCGGGAAGGAGTACACCGCGGGCTCCGGACACTGGGCCACACTGGATCGTTTATGGGATTCAAGGCGTACTATGTCCGATTCCCGGAGCAGCGCTTTTCGACCTGGGTGTTCTGCAACATGGGGCAAGTCGTGCCGGAACAACTTGGGCTACGTGTTGCGGAGCTGTACCTGGGATCGCAGATGGACCCTGGCGCAGGCGACGACTAGTCGGGAACCCGGGCTGCGAAAGAAGTACACAGTGCAATGGTGAGGAGCCGGGAGTTTCGGCAGCGGTTAGTGGTAAGTGATGCAGTTTCAAGAGCCGGGCGTCGTGGAGTTGAAGGCTGAGGGTGGATCTGCGCTCGATGCATCCCGTATAGATTTAGGGGAATCGGTCGCGTACCCCGTCTCCCCAGACCACTGGAGGCTTATCGTGCGTCCAAACATCGTACTGACGCTGGCAACCGCCGTGCTCGCCGCAACGGGGGTACCACAGGTCCACTCGCAAGACGCGCCCGGCGTGCTCGTCTCAACGGATTGGCTGGCCGAGCACCTGGAGGACGAATCGTTGCGGCTGCTCCACGTCGCCATGGGTCACGATTCGCCGCCAGCGAAACTCATTCCTGGCGCCGTCTTGATCGATTATCACGCCGTTGCCAAAGAGATCAACGGTTTGCCCATCGAGATCCCTCCGGTCGATGAACTCGTGGAGACATTTCGGGCGGCCGGCGTGTCAAATCACCATCACGTGGTCCTGTACGGCTCCGGCAGCGCGCATCTCGCGGCACGCGTGTTCATGACGCTGGAGTACCTCGGTCACCAGGGGAAGGTGTCGGTGCTCGATGGCGGTCTCGAGACGTGGACGCGCGAGCTACGTCCGACGGTGGGCAAGGCGACACACGCGTACCGAGGGACCTTCGAGCCAATGGTGCGGGATGACATCGTCATGACCGCGGACGCGGTTGCGGCTCGGCTCGGCGATCCTGGAGTTACGCTGATCGACGCCCGGCCGAACAATGAGTACACGGGGGAGCGACTCGGTCGAAACGCTCGTGGCGGGCACATCCCAGGAGCATACAATCTGTACTGGGAGGATTTACTCATCTCGGATGAGGAGCCCCGGCTGAGACCGCTGGTCGACGTGCAGCGACGGTTCGACGAAGCCGGTGCAACGAAAGACGGAATCGTTGTGAGCTACTGCCAGATTGGGATGCGGGCGAGCTACACGTATCTCATTTCGCGTCATCTCGGGTACGACGCGCGGTTTTACGATGGCTCCTGGGCGGACTGGGCGCCGAGGAGGGAGCTGCCGGCGGTTGAGGGTGATCAACGACGGTAGGCACGTCGGCCTTCAGTGTGCTGAATGTGTACTGGAGCCGCGTGGAGGCTTAGGTCATCGAGGTCTCGTGCCACGCCCTCCTCGCCCGTCTCCGCTCCCGTCCAATCCCGATCTCGCTTGATTCCATGATGTTTCTATGACCGATCCCACCGAGCGTCTCACGACAGCGCTCGCCGGCCGTTACGCCATCGAGCGAGAACTCGGTGCCGGGGGCATGGCCACCGTGTATCTGGCGCATGACGTCAGACACGATCGGAAGGTGGCGCTCAAAGTGCTGCGGCCCGAGCTGGCGGCGGTAATTGGCGCACAGAGATTCCTGGCCGAAATCAAGGTCACGGCCAACCTCCAGCACCCTCACATCCTACCGCTGTTTGATTCGGGCGAGGCCGATTCGTTCCTCTACTACGTCATGCCCTACGTCGAGGGGGAGTCGCTCCGCGAGAAGATCAGCCGGGAAAAGGAGCTGTCGATCGAGGAAAGCCTCGCCATCACAGTCGGCGTGGCCAGCGCGTTGGACTATGCCCATCGTCACGACGTCATCCACCGAGACATCAAGCCTGAGAACATTCTCCTCCATGATGGACAGCCGCTGGTCGCCGACTTTGGCATCGCTTTGGCGGTCAGTCAGGCCGGCGGGAATCGCCTCACCGAAACGGGCCTGTCGATCGGGACGCCGCAGTATATGAGTCCGGAGCAGGCGATGGGCGATCGGGAGGTGGATCCCCGAAGCGACGTGTACTCGTTGGGTGCCGTGCTCTACGAGATGCTGGCGGGCGATCCGCCTTTCACTGGATCGAGCGCCCAGGCGGTCGTGGCCAAGGTGATCACGGAGAAGGCGCCTCCCGTCACGACGCACCGAGACACGGTTCCGCCGCATGTTGCCGGCGCAGTTGCCAAAGCGTTGCGCAGGCTCCAGGCCGACCGGTTCCATACAGCTGCTGAGTTTGCGTACGCTTTGACGCACACCAGCTCGGGGGTGGGTGTGTCCGTCGGGCCAGGGGAGGACGCGGTTCCGGTGCCGGCGGTTGTCAGGCTGCTCAGGACTACTGCGCTCCCGTGGACGCTCCTGGGGCTGGCCGTTGCGGGGCTCGCCTACATGGGAGTGAGATCTCGCCCAATGGAGCGGCTTTCCGACCCGGTGGTGCGCGCGTCCCTGCAACTGCCGCCAAGCCTCTACCTGGACCGGGCGGAACTTTCGCTCTCCGACGATGGGACGCGCCTTATCGTCACCGCACGGCAAGGGGGGCGTCGGACCCTCATGGTGCGTGAGATGAATGGCTCCGAGTTCACAGCGATCGCCGGCACCGACGACGCCGACAATCACTTCATCTCGCCAGATGGTAACTGGGTTGCGTTTCGCGCACCGGGCGGCATGAAGAGGGTTCCCATCGACGGTGGGCCGCCGGCGACCATCAACGACGCCCGTTGGGCCGGGGGAGACTGGACTTCTGACGGGATGCTCTACTACTCCCAGAGCTATGTGAGTGGC
>JBFHWR010000091.1:0-12026 GCA_041599395.1 Gemmatimonadales bacterium
ACCGTGCGCCGTCCACGATGGTTGCCGGCTCCATGCGACGCGCAGCCTGCCGATGCATGTACTGCATTGTTCCGGCGTGTCCCGCATCCAGCCACCGTTGCAGCTCGTCCCGATGCGGAACCGGCTGCAGGTTCGTGACGCCCACGGCCTCAAACCCCAGCGCCAGTGCCCGTTGCTTGATCAGAAAGCTCCGCCGTTCGGGAGTCACAGGTGCATGACCTCGCGGCGCCACCGAGCGAAGCGTATCACGTCCTCGAGGGGGGGGACCGCCGATTCATCACCGTACGCGGTGTACATCCTCCAACGGACATAGGAGCGGGGCGGCAGCGGAATGAACGGGGGCCGACGATGCCACCCACGTCTCCGGAACGCCCAGACCATTCGGAGCAGGTCGAGCGCCAGTCGCGGACGGACGATCGCCCGCAACGTCAGCCGCGCCGTCAGACGGGCCCAGCTCTGCCCGGACACGTGACGCGTGCTGCTCGCAAGTCCAGCATCGTTTGACTTCACGGAAGCCGTCATGTCAGTCTGCAGCGCACCAGCGCCACGAATCAGGGTCCGCGGCGAGGGTTATATTGGGCCACTATGACCTTAGCACGCGCAACGGGTTCTCATTCGCTCGCGAGCTACCGTAGCGAATTCCCGATCTTCGACGATGTAATCTACCTGAATTCGTGTTCGCTGGGCGCATTGTCGAGGCGCTCGAGGGAGCGGATCACCGAATTCCTGGCGCTGTGGGACCGCCGTGGCGCGTCAGCCTGGTACGACGTTTGGTGGCAGGCGCTTGCCGACGTACGCGCAGGGTACGCCGCGGTGGTTGGCGCACACCCCGGTGAGATAGCCCTGCACGCTTCGGTCTCCACCGCGTTGGGCGTTGTTGCCAGCGCACTCGATTTCACGCGCCGTCCCAAGGTGGTCACGACGGCGCTCGACTTTCCGACGCTCGTTTACCAATGGCTGGTCAAGCAACGTGAGGGTGTGGAGGTCGTTGTCGTCGAGAGTCCCGACGGCATGACGGTGCCCGTCGAAGCGCTGGCGCGCGCAGTTGACGAGCGCACGGCGCTCGTAGCGACGTCGCATGTTTACTTCACAACGGGGGTGATACAGGATATCGAGGCCGTTGCCGAGGTTGCGCATTCCGAAGGGGCGCTCTGCTTTGTCGATGCCTATCAAAGCGTGGGACAGATACCGGTCGCCGTACACGAGACGGGAACCGATTTCCTCTGTGCTGGCGGGCTGAAGTGGCTATTGGGCGGGCCCGGGCTCGTGTTCCTGTACGCCCGTGCGGACGTGGTGCCGACGCTCGAGCCAACGGTTTCCGGTTGGTTTGCACATGAACGACAGTTTGATTTTGACCTGACGGACATGCGGTGGCACTCAGATGCGCGGCGACTGGAACAGGGGACGCCAGCACTGGCTGCCGTCTACGCGCAGCTCGGTGGGCTCGAGGTGATTCGCGAAATTGGCGTTTCCGAGATCCGCGCCGTCGTGCAGGACCTGACCGACGACCTCATCGAGCGCGCTCGTGCTGCCGACCTGGCACCCAAAGTGGCGGCCGAGCGCGCGGCGCGTTCGGCCATTGTGGCAATCCCGGATCCCGAACCGTACGACCGAGTCAAGCGCCTCGCTGCGGGGAACATCATAGCCGACGCGCGGCCCGGGCATGTCCGGCTCTCTCCGTTCTTCTACAACATCGAGGAAGACAATGCCGCTGCGATCGAATTCTTCGCCCGCTGACGAGGTACCGAAGGCCGGCGACTCGTCGGTCACGGCCGATGAAGAGCTCTTCGAGGCGCCGCGAGTTGACGAGGGCCGGTTGTTCACGCACACGGACCCGTGGCGGGTTCTTCGAATATTCGGCGAATTCGTCGCCGGATTCGACGAACTGGCCGATGTCAGAGCGGCCGTGAGCATCTTCGGGTCTTCGCGCGCGACCCGAGACGATCCGACGTACCAGTTGGCAACGGAGACCGCCCGACTACTCGGGGAGCGCGGTTTCGCCATCATCACCGGCGCGGGTCCGGGGATCATGGAAGCCGCCAATAGAGGCGCGCGGGACTCAAAGGCCCTCTCGGTCGGTCTCAACATCGAAGTGCCGCACGAGCAGTACCCCAACCCCTACGTCGATCGACTCGTCAACTTCCGATATTTCTTTGTTCGTAAGACGATGCTGGTCAAGTACTCGTCGGCGTTCATTTTCTTACCGGGAGGCTTTGGAACACTGGACGAGTTGTTCGAGGCACTGACGCTGATGCAGACGGGCAAGATTCGCGACATGCCCGTGGTGTTGTTGGGTGCCGAGTATTGGCGCGGCTTGATCGAGTGGCTCACGGATCCGGTCGCTGCCCGGGGCAAGATCGGTGATGCGGATCTGCAGTTGTTTCACGTCACCGATTCGCCCGAACGCGTGGTGGAAATCGTCGTCGAGGGGTGGCGGCGCCATCAAACCGAACAGAACGCGCGCAACGCGCGCAGAGAAGATTTCTGATGGGAAGCAAGCGACCACGGTACCGCAAGGGCAGGCCGATACAGCCCAAGCCGATCAGCGGCGCCGAGACCGTGCCCGAGTTAGTCAACAACACGTTTCTCGCGTACAACGGTGGCCGGCTGAGAGAGGCATGTCTGCTCTACACGACCAAGATGTTGGCGGACGACGTGACCGTGGGCATGAGTCTCACCGGTGCAATGACCCCGGCGGGGCTGGGAATGTCGTGCATGATCCCGTTGATCGAAGCAGGATTTGTGGACTGGATCGTGTCGACGGGCGCGAACTTGTATCACGACGCGCACTTTGCGCTCGGCTTGTCCATGCATCAGGGGTCTGCCCAGGCGGATGACGTTGTTCTCCGAGAAGACGGGATCGTCCGTATCTACGACATCTTCTTCGATTACCAAGTGCTGCTGGAGACCGATGCGTTTGTGCGGGATGTGTCGCAGCAAAAGGAGTTCCAGCGTAGCATGGGTACGGCCGAGTACCATTACCTGTTGGGAGGCTATTTGCGGGAGCGCGAACGGGCACTCGGGTTGAAGCATCGGTCGTTGCTCACCGTCGCGCACGAACAGGGCGTGCCGATCTACACCTCCTCCCCCGGCGATTCATCGATCGGCATGAATGTCGCCGAGCTGGCGCTCCAAGACTACGCGCTTCGGTTCGATGTGTCGGCCGATGTCAATGAGACTGCCGCCGTCGTGTTGGACGCGAAACGCGGCGGTGGAAAGAGCGCGGTCTTCGTTGTCGGTGGCGGCAGCCCGAAGAACTTCGTGCTGCAGACCGAACCGCAAATCCAGGAAGTGCTCGGCATCGATGAAAAGGGCCACGACTATTTCCTGCAGATCACGGATGCGCGCCCCGATACGGGCGGACTCTCGGGTGCGACGCCCGGTGAAGCGGTGAGCTGGGGGAAGATCGACCCCGACCAGCTGCCCAATACGGTCGTCGCGTACTTAGACAGCACCGTTGGGCTGCCGTTGCTCACCGCGTACGCGCTGGCGACTCATGCGCCGCGTCCTCCCAAACGGCTGTACGATCGTCGCCTGGAGTTGCTCGAGCGGCTGAAGCAGGAATACGAGGCGGCGCGCGAGGAACGAGACGCTCGCGTTAATTCGGCTCCGTCCACCGGGTCCTGAACCGGCGACCCGCTGCGTTTCTCACCCGTTTCGAAAAGCCAACATCCGGTCGATCTCGTTGCGGTACGCAATCAGCTCGGCTTCGCGTCTCGCGTCATCCCATCCCATTTCGCCTGCCGCCAGCGCCGCAATCGAATCGAGGCAATTGATCGTCTCGGCCGGCGCCTCGTAGAAGACGTGCGTGCGTCGAATGAGGAGGTCGCCCAACGTCATCGCCATCTCGCGCTGAATGGCGTGGACCAACTCCGCCGCAATGGGTGCGTGTCCCGGTACGATCGGCTTGGCCAGTTCCGGATCCGTCTGCGCCAGCCGAATTACGGCCGGCGCCTCGCTCCCATGAGCGCGAACGAGATGCCTCGCGAGTCTGTGGGAGAAGCCCTGCTGCTCGGCATCTTCGATGAGCACTGCCAGGTCGTGGACCTCGCCCCCGGGCAGCGGTTCCTTGTCCGTTGCCGCCGGCTCCGGCAGGGGTCTACCGTCCATCCGGCTGAGCACCTGCACCACCCGATCCACCATGTCCGCGGCCATGACGCGATACGTCGTGAGCTTGCCTCCCACGATCGATAGCAAACCCGACGGATCTTCCAGAATCCGATGCTCGCGCGACACCGCCCCCGGATCCGCCGTATCAGGCGGCTTGAGCAGCGGGCGCAATGCCGCCCAAGTTGCAACGACATCGTCTTGCGTGAGCCGCGCATTGGGAAACAGGGCATTGGCAGACCGCAACAGATACACGATGTCGGATGCGTCTGCGGCTAACTCGTCGGGCGAAATCTCCGTATCGGTATCGGTTGTGCCGATGTAGGACAAGTCACCCCACGGGATGACAAACATCACGCGACCATCGACCGGAGACATGATCGTGAGAGCCTCCCGATTCCCGAGGCGCCGGCGCGGGACCAAAGCGTGAACGCCCTTGGTTGGCCGCAACGCGGGGGAGCAGCCCAGTTGCTCACGCATGGAGTCGGACCACGGCCCGGTGGCATTCGCCACGACCAATGCCCGAACGATGAACTGCGATCCGCTGGGCAGGTCGGTCACCCGAGCCCCCCGAACTCGACCGTCGACGATTTCGAGCCGGTCCGCGCGAGCGTAGTTGGCGACGATGGCACCGTGTCGATGAGCACTGCGAACCGTCGCGAGCGTAAGCCGGGCGTCGTCGCATTGCGCATCGTAGTAACGCGCGCCTCCGGTCAGTCCGCGTTCTTTGAGTCCCGGCTCGGCCTTGAGGAGACTGCGTTTGCCGAGCATGCGATGTGTCTGCACGTTCCGGAAGGTTGCAAGCAAGTCGTAGAGCCAGAGTCCCGCCCACAATTTCCACTTGGAGACACGTCCACCTTTGTAGATCGGGAAGAGGAACGAGCGTGGCTCGACGAGATGAGGTGCCGTCTTCAGCAGGATGCGCCGCTCGCGACTTGCCTCGAACACCAACCGCAGGTGGCCGTGCTCCAAGTATCGCAGCCCTCCGTGAACCAGCCGGCTGGAACGCGAGCTGGTCCCCGAACCGAAATCCCCCTTGTCGATGAGCGCCGTTTTGAGCCCGCGCATCGCGGCATCACGGGCTATACCGGCTCCCGTGATCCCACCGCCAACGACCAAGAGATCGACCGGATTCGCGGCCAATTCCGTTAGGTTTCGCTCACGGGTCTCGAACGAGAACGGAGAAGTGGCTGCCGTGTCAGAGCTCAAGGGTGTGAGCCCCTGGTTCATGTGGCATCGCCGGTTGTTTGGCAAAGGGAGACTCGTGCTCGACGTCGCCTGTGGCAGCGGACGTCACGCGCGCGCGGCTGCCCAGTGCGGGGCGAAGGTTGTTGCGGTTGACTCGAACCTGGACACGTTGCGGGAAGCCAAGAAAGCAAGCCGCAAATACCGCCGTTTCATCAAGTGGGGCCACGCCGACCTGGAGCGCGAGCCGCCCCCGGGCGGGCCGTTCGATGTCGTCATGATCTTCAACTACTTGGACCGGCAGCGGATGCCCGTCTTTCTCGAGGCAACCAGGGCTGGCGGCTATTTGGTGGCGGAAACGTTCCTCGAACAGCAGCGAACGCTGGAAACCGGACCCACCTCCGACGATCACCTGCTCAGGCACGGCGAACTCGTTTCTTTGGTGCAGCCGTTTGAAATCGTGCACGCCCGTGAAGTGCTGGAAGTGATTGATGGGCGCCCCAGGTTTGTGGCGAGCGTCGTAGCCCGGCGTGTTCCGCAATGATGATGAACCCCTCCCTTGTGCCACAAGCCCTGCTGGCTCGCTCCCAGCCATCCGGGTAAGTTCCGCCGACCATGACATCTCCAACCCCATCACGGCGAGTAGCGATCGTCGCTGGTTGTAGGACGCCGTTTTGTCGCGCGGGGTCGACGCTCAAAGATATATCGGCAGTCGATCTGGCTCGACACGCCGTGGTGGAACTCGTCCATCGCACCAATCTCAAGGGTACCTCCGTAGATGGAATGTATTTCGGGCAGGTGGTACCGAGCCCACTTGCACCGAACTTGGCTCGCGAAGTCAGTCTCCTGCCGCAGTTCCCTGCTGATATCCCGGCGGCCTCCGTAAACCGCGCATGCGCATCGGCCAACGAGGCGATCGCCTCGGGGTATGATCAGATCACAATGGGTCACGCGGCCGTCGTGATAGCCGGTGGTGCGGAGAGTCTGTCTAGCGTGCCGATTCTCCACTCACGGCGGTTTTCGGAAATGCTGGTAGGCATGAGCAAAGCCAAGACCCTCGCGGCGCGCGCCAAGCTGGTTTCGGGAATACGGCCGCGTGACCTGATTCCGGTTTCGCCCGCCATTGCCGAGCCGTCAACCGGCGAGTCAATGGGTCAGTCGGCCGAGAAGATGGCGAAGCTCAACGGGATCAGTCGTGAAGACCAGGACCGGTTTGCGCTGCGGAGTCACCGGCTGGCAAACGCGGGCACGGCTGACGGCCGGCTGACGGCCGAAATCGTACCGCTGTTTCGCGATGGCTCCGAGCCAGTGGTCACTAGTGACAATGGAATTCGTCCGGACACCAGTCTCGAGCAGATGGCCCAGCTGAAACCGGTGTTCGATAAGCGATATGGTTCGGTGACCGCGGCCAACGCCTCACCTCTCACCGATGGCGCGTCTGCAGTTTTGCTCATGAGTGCCGAAGCCGCCCTGGCGCTGGGATACGAGCCGCTCGCGTTCATCCGGTCGTATGCAGTTGCCGCCCTGGACCCCGGGGATCAGCTGTTGATGGGTCCCGCCTACGCCGTTCCGGTCGCGCTCGACCGGGCCGGCATCTCGTGGAGTGAACTGGGACTTGTTGAGATGCATGAGGCATTCGCCGCGCAGGTCCTCTCGAACATCCAGGCGTTCGAGTCTCGTGAATGGGCGGAGCAGCGGTTGCACCGATCTGCGCCGATTGGTCAGGTGAACTGGGAGACGCTGAACGTGATGGGTGGCTCTATTGCGCTGGGTCATCCGTTTGGCGCCACCGGCGCCCGCATCACCACGACGCTTGCGAACGAAATGAAGCGTCGCGGCGTGCAATTCGGGTTGATTTCGGTTTGTGCGCAGGGCGGCATGGGATTCGCGATGGTGCTGGAGGGGGCCTGACGATGACGGCGTTTCGCACGGAGGTGCAAGATGGAATCGCCCGCGTACAATTCGATCTGCCGGGCGAACCCGTCAACAAGATCACGCGGGATGTCCGGAACGAGCTGGAAACCCTGCTCGACCTCCTGCAGGCCGAGAAAGCCGTTCGCGCGGTCGTACTCATCTCCGGGAAGTCTGACACGTTCATTGCGGGAGCCGACATCGACGAGTTCGTCGCACTCAAGAACCGCGATCAGGCCAGAAAACTCGTCCAGGCCGGCCAAGTCTTGATCAATCAGTTTGAAGAACTCGGCAAGCCGACCGTCGCCGCGATACACGGCGCATGCTTGGGTGGTGGTTTGGAAGCGGCGCTTGCGTGCACGTACCGGATTGCCACGGACGATCCCAAGACGTCACTCGGGTTGCCCGAGGTCCAGCTCGGAATCATTCCCGCCGCGGGGGGGTGCCAGCGGTTGCCCCGACTGATCGGTGTCAGAGCCGCCCTCGATATCATCCTCGTCGGTAAAACGTTGCCTGCAAAGCGCGCGTTCAAGATCGGTATGGTCGACGAACTGGTGCATCCGGCGATCCTGCAGGACGTGGCAGTGGCTGCAGCGAAACGGCTGGCGGAGGGTTGGCAGCCCAAAAGGGACGGTAGGGGTGTTGCCGGCCTGTTGCTGGACAGGAACCCTCTGGGTAGGCGAATCGTGTTTTCACAGGCCAAGAAACAGGTCATCAAGAAAACCGGTGGCAACTATCCTGCCCCCATTGCGGCCTTGCAGGCGGTTGAGCACGGTCTCACCTATGGCATCGATGCAGGGCTCGACCACGAGTCCGCGCGTTTCGGGGAACTCGCGGTTGGAGACGTTTCCAAGCACCTGGTTCGGATCTTCTTTGCGACGACGGCACTGAAGAAAGACGCTGGAGTCACCGGTGTCGCTCCCGAGCCGAGGGACGTCAAGAATGTCGCCGTCGTCGGAGCCGGGTTCATGGGCTCGGCGATTGCCGGGGTTGCAGTCGAACGCGCCGGCGCCGACGTACGACTTCGCGATACGAAGTTGGAAGCCGTGGCGAGCGGGCTCAGCGCGGCACGGAAGATTCTCCAGCACCGGCTGAAACGCCGGCGAATCACGAAATACGATTTTCGCCGCATGTCCTCCTTGCTGTCCGGGGGAATCGATTGGGCGGGATTCGGTAGGGCGGATCTCGTCATTGAGGCGGTGTTTGAGGATGTTGCCGTGAAGCACGAGGTGTTTCGGGAAATCGAGTCGCAGGTGGCCCCAAGCTGCATTCTCGCCTCCAACACCAGTACGATTCCCATTACACGCATTGCGGAGGTAGCTCGCGATCCGACGCGGGTGATTGGGATGCACTTCTTCTCCCCGGTCGAAAAAATGCCCCTGCTCGAGGTGATCGTGACCGAGCAGACGGCGGCAGCGGTCACCGTCACAGCGGTCCAGTTCGGCCGCCGGATGGGGAAGACCGCGATCGTTGTGCGCGACAGCCCCGGTTTTTGGGTAAACCGTATCCTCGCGCCGTATCTCAACGAAGCGGGTCATCTGCTGCGCGACGGGGTGCCGGTGGAGACGATCGACGGTGCGATGCGTTCGTTCGGATTTCCTGTCGGTCCGATCACCTTGCTCGACGAAATCGGGCTCGATGTATCGGTGAAGGCCTCTGCCGTGTTGCACGACGCCTTTGGCGATCGGATGGCGCCGGTTCCGGGTCTCGGCAGGATGACCGTACAGGGACGCCTCGGGCGGAAAAGCGGGAGGGGGTTCTATCGGTACGAGAAAGGAAAGAAAGGCAAGGTCGATTCGTCGGCGTACGAGCTTCTCGGCGTCAAGACGGGCAGGAGCGTACCGGAGGAGGATGTAACGCGCCGTCTCGTCTTTGCGCTGTTGAACGAAGCCGCCATGGCACTTGCGGAGGGTGTCGTGCGCTCGCCGCGCGACGGCGACATCGGCGCCATCTTCGGCTTCGGGTTCCCGCCGTTCCGCGGGGGGCCGCTCCGCTACATGGACGACCTCGGGGTCGATCAGGTGCGGGCAAGGCTGGACGAGCTTGCGGAACGATACGGTGATCGTTTCGCCCCAGCGCCCGTCATCCAACAGATGGCGGCCGGGTCCGACCGGTTCTACCCCTCCAGCTAGGTCACGACTGCACCAGTGCTGCGCAGCGCGTTTTTGTGGCTCAGCAACCGAGACAGCGTCTTCAAGTTCACCAAGCGGAACAAGCTCGCGAACAAAATCGCATCGCGGTTCGTGGCGGGGGAGACTGTCGCCAGCGCCATCGAAGTCACACGGTCGCTCAACGCGCGCGGCATTACGGCGAGCCTGGACCTGCTGGGCGAAAGCGTACACACGAAGGAGGAGGCGGTTCGCGCCCGAGACGGTGTGCTCGAGGCGCTCGACGCAATCGCGTCGACGGAGGTGGCCGGCAACGTGTCGGTGAAACTCACCCAGCTCGGTCTGGACATCGACGAATCGCTGTGCGCGGCCAACATGCACACCATTCTCAATCGGGCCAAAGAGCTGGACATTTTCGTGCGGATTGACATGGAGAGCTCGGTTTATGTCGAGCGCACGTTGCGTCTCTTCACGAACGATCTGCAGCCGGCGTTCGGGGATCTCGTTGGTGTCGTGATGCAGAGCTACCTGCGCCGGTCTGGACAGGATGTGTCGGATCTCGTTGAACGGGGGGCCCGGATCAGGTTGTGCAAGGGCGCCTACGCCGAACCGTCCTCGGTGGCGTTTGACTCGATGCGCGAGATTCGTGCGTCGTTCGTAGTGTTGCTCGAGCACCTCCTGGAACGGGGCAACTACCCGGCGATTGCTACACACGATCCGCGACTCATCGATCACGCGATCCAGTATGTCGAGCGCAATGCAATTTCACCGGAACGGTTCGAGTTTCAAATGCTGTACGGGGTCCGGCGTGACCTCCAGACGCGGCTGCGCGAACGAGACTTCAACGTCCGCGTGTACATTCCGTTTGGCACGAATTGGTACCCGTACTTGATGCGCCGACTCGCAGAGCGGCCGGCGAACGTGGGGTTCATGGTGGCCAGTATCCTGAAAGAGAGCGTGTCTCGGCGGTGACCGACGACAGCACGTTAGGCGGATATTTCGCGGTTCATGAACGGCCGCCCGCGTTCGAGGGATCGGACGGGGAGGCTTACTCGGTTGCGGAATACGTGGACGACGTCCCCTCCGCTGACGGCCGCTTTGGAGCGGCGCTCTTGTTTGTGCGCTGGTCTGCGACCGGCGACCAGCCGGTTGGGCACCTGGAGACAGACTATTTGGCCTTTGGTGACGACCCTGAGGCCGCCGTGGCATCGCTGCGCGCGCTCACGCTGCATGAGATCAAAGCACATCTGGACAGCTTGATTGCCGACCGGAAGGAGCTTCCGAGCTGGTAGCCGTTGACGAGGGAGTAGTGCTCGCCCGTGTGGGGGGGATGTATCGCGTGCTGACGCGTAGTGACACGGTTCAAGCGACGCTGCGCGGACGGCTGCGCCAATCGGGTGAGCGCCGGGTACTCGTTGGCGATCGGGTGCGTCTTCGGTGTGAACCAGACGGCGCGGCGACGATTGAAAAGGTCCTGCCGCGGACATCCATCCTGGAGCGGCGTATGCCAGGAAAGCGGCGCGGCAAGCGGCCCGTTGCCGCGAACGTGAACCAGGTGGTGGTGGTGGGCGCCGCGCGCAAGCCGAACTGGGATCCCTATCTCATCGATCGCTTCACCGCCGTTGCGGAAGCAAACCGCATGCCAGTGGTACTCGTGATCAATAAGTGTGATCTGCTGGAGCCTGTGGAACCGCTCGCGAGTCCGTACCGCCAGGCCGGGTACCCGGTGCTCTTCACCAGCGTTCCGGAACGCCGCGGGCTGGACACATTGAGACAGCGGCTGACCGCGCACATCTCTTTGATCAGCGGCCCGACGGGCGTCGGGAAATCGAGTCTGCTGAACGCACTGCAGCCGGGTCTGAAACTCCGGACTGCGGCCGTCAGCCCAAAATCCCACGCGGGACGGCACACCACGGTGGCGTCCGAGATGCACCCTCTTGGAACCGACGGGTTCGTGGTCGACACGCCCGGCCTCCGTGACATCGGTCTCTGGGGCCTGGAACCGCACGAGGTGGCGGCGGCTTTTCCCGAACTGGCACGGACTGCCGGGGAGTGTCGGTTCGACAACTGTCGTCACCTGGAGGAACCGGCGTGTGCCGTCGTGCGCGAGGTCGAGCGGGGGGGGATCGCCCAAACGCGGTTGGACTCGTACCGCCGGCTTCTCAAGGAGTCGCTGGAGGCGGCGCGGCCATGGGTGTAGCGCAACTGGTTGTCCCGTTTACAGGCGAGCGTTTCGCGCGGTCGGACCGGCTCGGAGACCTGATTGCACCGCCCTACGATGTGATCGATGCCAAAACACGCGACGAGCTGTTGTCCCGCGACCCACACAATATCGTGCGGCTCATCCTTCCCGAGGGAGACGGGGACAAGTACCAACACGTCGCCGAGTTGCTGCACGAGTGGAGGAAGACAGGAGTACTGGTGAGCGATGAGGCCGCCGGTGTGAATGTCGTCCAGCAGACGTTCACAGGTCGCGACAGAGGTAGCTTTACGCGGACCGGACTCATTGCCGCGATCGCGGTTGAGCCGTTCTCAACCGGCCGAGTAAAACCGCATGAGAAGACACATGAAGGTCCCAAGGAAGACCGTCTTGCGCTTCTTCGTGCCACACAAACGGTACTGGACGCGCTCCTCATGTTGACGCGTGATGACAGCGGCGCGTTGCGAACGGAGTTGGCACGCGTGACGCGAGAGCCCCCCCTGTGCACAGCGGCG
>JBFHWR010000092.1:0-12005 GCA_041599395.1 Gemmatimonadales bacterium
CACCAACGCCGCCATGCCGGCCCACGCCCCCGCGAGCCAGGGAGTCCAGCGCGGAGCCGACCAGGCCCCTCCCCCCCGTACGAGGACCGCAGGGACCAACACCAAGGGAACGCTGGCGACGGTCAGGGCCGCTTCCCACGCGACCCAGAGTCCAAGACCGACGTGTCCGCCCGGCGGCGTGATCCCCGACGCCAGGTACCCCATGACAAACGGCGCCACGAGAATGAGGGCACCCGCGACAGCGAGGCCAACCGACCGAGGAGTCCTGACGCCGCGTCGCACAAGGAATATGAGCGCGAGCGACGCAATGGCGGCGCTGACCATGAGATTTCCGGATGATGCGGCCACCGGTCCCAGCGCCGCGCGGAAAAACGTCGCCTCCGAGAACAAACCGGAGAGACCCAGCCGCTCGCCAAGCGGGGTGGCCAGAAACATCCCCCCCAAGAGCGCGACACCGAGCCAGCGGCCAGGCGTGCTTGCCACAAAGATCAGCGAAAGGATGGTCACGCCGAGCAGGAAGGCCACCCGGCTGCTTCCCGTGGCGAGCACCTGCAGCTTGAAGGGTCCTTGCGATGGAGGCACGGCGCGCACTGCGAATAAGGTATCGGCCGTGGCCGTCCCTGACGCGTCAACCGACGCGGGGATGTAGTAGTCGAACACGTCCCCGGTCACAGGCGCCGTACTGGGGGCATAGAACTCGAGACGCGACCCGGTGGCCTGGGCGAACCTCGCAGCGACCGTTCCACTGCGGTCCGGAACCGCGCTCACCGCATCGAGCAGAACCTGCCCAATGGCGACAAAGCCGCTCGACTCGTTTCTCGCTTCCAGGACCACGTAGAACGGGGTGAGGCGAGCGGAGAGCTCGGCCGGCCCGAGCCCGTGATCGATTCGCTGGCGTCCCGCCCAGGCGAGCGGCCGGCCGAGCGAGTCCAGCAGGACCACCCCCCGCTCGGGCCCCGATCCGGAGACGGCGCGATGCAGGGCGATGAAAGCCTCTTCCCGAGGGAGCACGCCGGCCTCGGCCGCCATTCGGGCGAGATCGCGGGCGAGATCCACCGCCTCACTCAGGGTGGCGTCCAACCGTTCGCTCGCCGCCTCAATCAAGGCTTCGCGACGGTCCGTCCAACGGTTCTCGACCGTCCGGACATGCCACGACGTGTTGAAAGCAAACGCCGCGGCCACGAAACCCAGCAGGGTGAGTCCCACCTTGGGGAAGAGTATGCCGGACCGCCAGAGCAGTAGCGCCGCTCCTCCCGCCAGCAGCGCCGCGATCACCGCCCAGCCGACGGCGGGACGGACCATCCACACGCCCAGCGCGGCGCACTGCGCTGCGAGGACCAGCTCCCAGTCGACCAACCGCGGTCTCAAAACCGCTCTCTCCGGCTCACGGACTCGATCCTCCAGACAGGTCCAGCTGCTGCCCCGTCACGGGATTGGACACCGCTCCGGGCCGCGCGGTTCGCGGCCCATCCTGCCGCCCCCAAAACCGAGGGTAACCCTCAATAGAATATGGGGTAGATGAGCCTGCGAAGACTCCTGCGCCGTTGAGAAGGAGCTGTCATGGCCCCATGTTTCGGGCTCGATTCGAACGCGCTCCTATCGAACGTTCAGGACCTTGTTTGACTCTGAATCCATGAGACGCCGATTCTTCTGCAAAATCGGGCCGGCCGTCGCCCTGTTGGCGGTTCCGCTCGACACCAGCGGCCGGGTTGCCCAGGATCACGCCCTCGACAGCGGGATCTTTCAGATTCAGCGGGGCGCCACGGTGATCGGCCGCGAGGAGTTTGCCATTCGCAGGGGCCGTCGGGTGGGAGCCGCTTTCGGGTTCACCGTGTCGGCCCGCGCGGCGTATCCGCCGGCCCGTCCGACGCTCCGGATCACGTCGCTCATTGAATTCGGGCCGGACTCTCAGCCCGCCACAGGGCAGATCGAACTGGCGGACGGCGAGGCAAAGCGGTTGCTGGTGGCGGTCGAGCCTCGCAGGGTGACCGTCCGGACGATCACGCCCAGTGAAGAATCCGCGCGCCAATACCCAGCCACGGGCCGCACGCTCATTGTCGACGAGGCACTTGTCTCGTCGTTCGCGTTCCTCCCGCGCGGCGGGGTTGGACCCATCGCGGTGATCGAGCCCCAAGCTCTGCGGCGTCAAGTCGTCGAGCTGGTCGATCGGGGGTTGGATCAGACAGCCGTCGGGCGGAGAACGGAGACGCTCAGACATTTCACGCTGGGATCGGGCGACGAGGCGCGGCACCTGTGGTATGACGAGCAGGGCCGCCTCCAAAAGCTGGTGGTCCCGGCAACAGAGGTGACCGCGTTCCGCACCGATCCCGAGAACCGTTGACGCCGTCACGCTGATCGCCGGCGCGAGTTGGTCGGACGGTGTCGCGAGCTGAAACCCGCTCTATCGGAGACGCGTACGGAAGCGTACAACCAACCACCATCACTACAAAGGCACAATATGTTACGCACTGCGCTGATTCTGATTCTCGGCGTGGCGATAGGCGGACCCACGGCCGCACTGGCCCAGGATCCGACATTGCCGTCGGTCCCTCAGAGCTTGTCACTCCGGGACGCGATCGAACTGGCTGCCGAATACAATCCGGGGCTCCGGCAGACGGCCAACGACATTGCCGGGGCGGAATGGTTGGTGCGGAACGCCTACGGCTCGTTCTTGCCCAGGCTGGACGCTTCCGGTGGGATGTCGTTTCGCGGATCGGGCACGCAAACCTTTCTCACTACGGAGTTTGCCCAACCCTCGTCCACCATCGGCACCAGCTATGGCCTCGGGCTCAGCCTCCAATTTTCCGGTCGCACCGTGATGCAGCCCGGGCTCGCCAAGGCGCAGCTCCGCGCCACGGAGGCCACCATCGAGGGAGCACAGATCAACCTGGAATCGACGGTGCGCCAACAGTATCTGGCGGTCCTCCAATCGGAAGCCCAGGTCGCCTTGGCCGAGGCCCAGGTGACCCGAAACGAGGAGTTTCTCCGCCTGGCCCGCGCGCGGTTCGAGGTTGGACAAAACACCCAGCTCGACGTCCGGCAGGCCGAGGTCGCACTCGGCCAGGCAGTGGTCGCCCGGCTTCAGGATCAGCAGGACGTCGTAGTCCAGAAGCTGACCCTGTTCCAGCTCATGGGCATCCCCGCTCCCACCGACCCCACGGTCGTGACCCTGACGGATACGTTTCCGATCACGGAACCGATCTGGGAGCTGGACGATCTCCTGGCCGACGCTGCGGACCACAATCCCGACCTCACGTCGCTCCGGGCGCAGGCGTCTGCCGCCACCGCAAACGAGAAGGCGGTGAAGACCGATTGGTTGCCATCCCTCTCCCTGTCCGCCGGGTGGTCGGGGTTTACGCAGCAGTTCACCAACTCCGATCCGCTGATTCGCAACGCCATTCTGTCGGGCCAGGCGCAGGCGCAATCGTCCATCGACGACTGCCAATTGCAGAATCAGATCTTCGCGGGCCTCACGTCTCCGTTGCCGCCGGCCGACTGCAACATGTTCGCGTTCACGCCGGCGGACGAACAGGCGATCAGGGATGACATCCGCTCGCAAAACAGCGTGTTCCCGTTCGACTTCACGGGCCAGCCGTTTCAAGCGAGTCTGTCGATCTCGCTTCCGATTTTCACACAGTTCAGCCGGCCGCTCCGCGTTTCCGAAGCGGCCGCCCAGGCCGATGATGCGATGGAGTTCGTGCGGTCGCGCGAACTCGACGTGCGCACCGCCGTGAGCCAAGCGTACTATCAATTGCAGGCAGCGTACGAAGCCATTGGGATTCAGGAACAGAACCGTGTCGCTGCGGCAGAACAACTTCGTCTTTCCACCGAGCGGTATCGCGTGGGGTCCGGGACGTTTTTCGAGTTACTGGACGGACAGGTGGCGGCGCAGCAGGCCGAGCGGGACTACATTAATGCGGTGTACGCGTACCACCAAGCTATTGCGACGCTCGAATCCGCAGTGGGGCGTCCGCTGCGCTAGCAGAGGAAACCAATCGCATGTCAGGGAAGAAGAAACTCATCATTGGTGGCGTGGTCGTCGTCGCCATCGTCGCAATCGTGATCGGCAACGCGAGGGCTGGCGGCGAGGGCGAGACGTCGGTTCGCATCGAAGAGGTCACGCGACGCGATCTGGTTGCCAGCGTGACCGCGAGCGGACAGATCCAGCCGGAGCGGTCCGTTGACATCAGCGCCGACATCACGGGTCGCATCATCAGCCTGCCGGTGGAGGAAGGCTCCTGGGTGGAGCGCGGCGCGTTACTCGTCCGCATCGACCCGTCGCAGTACGAGGCCCAAGTGGCGCGCGCCCGCGCGGGTATGTCGAGCGCGGAAGCCTCAGCCTTACAGGCGAGGGTCAATCGGGATCAGTCCAGGCGGGCACTCGATCGCTCCAAGACGCTCCGCGAAACTGATCCCAACTTGGTGTCCGACGAAGCCCTGGAGCAGGTGCAGACGAACTACGACGTGTCCGAGGCGCTCGTGACGTCAGCACAACACCAGGTGGATCAAGCGCGGGCTGCCCTGCAAGAGGCGCAGGAGCAGCTGGCCAAGACGATTCTCCGGTCACCAATGGCCGGACAAGTCACGCGGCTCGCCGTCGAGGAAGGCGAAGTCGCCGTTCCCGGAACCTTTTCGCGCGAGACCGGTTTGCTGTTGACGGTCAGCGACCTGTCCGTGATTCAGGTCAACGTGCGCGTTGACGAGACCGATGTCGTCCGGCTCCACCTGAACGATTCGACGGAAGTCACCATCGACGCCTATCGCGACACCACCTTCACCGGCCGAGTCACGAAGATTGCGCAGAGCTCGGTCCGGGTGTCGCCCGCCGCCGGTACCGGGGATCGCGCGGTCGACTACGACGTCGAGGTGACGCTCGACAATCCACCGCCTGATATCCGGCCGGACTTGTCCGCGACGGCAAAGATCATCACGGCGACGCGCGACAGCGCATTGAGCATTCCCATCATCGCGTTGACCGTGCGCGACCACACTCCTCTGTCGACGGAAACCGCGCCGCAGGACACCACCAAGAAGGAGACGGAGGGCGTCTTCGTGGTGCGGGAGGGCGTGGCACAGTTTCAACCTGTGAAGGTGGGGATCGCGGGCGAGGAATACTTCGAAGTGCTCTCCGGCCTCGCAGGGTCCGATTCGATCGTTGCCGGCCCCTACCAAACCATTCGCGACCTGCGGGACAGCAGCCGGGTCAAGGCGATGCGGACTTCCACCGCCGCAAACGGTTCGAACTGAGCGCGGCAAACATGACGCTAGCCGCGGACCCGACGCCAAGCGCGGAGTAGCGATGCCGTTTCGAGAGGCCATCCGTCTCGCACTCCAGGTCATCTGGTCGCAGAAGATGAAGAGCAGCTTCTCGGTCATCGGGGTCTTCATCGGCGTCACGTTCTTGATTGCGGTGTGGACGGTGGTGGAAGGGATGAACAACTATATGACGGAGCGGGTGGCCGGTAATTTTCTCGGCGTCAACACGTTCCAGCTCCGTCGGTACCCCGATTTCAACGTGGGGAACGTGTCCCGCGAACAGTGGCGCGAGTGGCTGAGACGTCCGTACATCACGTACGAGGACGCGCGGGCCGTCACGGCGGCGCTCACGGTGCCCGTGCAGACGGCGTGGGAGTCCGACCGAGGCTCCGAGGTCGCCCACCGTGACAAGACCGCGCAGAGCATTCGGGTCATCGGCGCAACGGAACACTACTTCGACGTGCGCAACTGGAAGATCGAGCACGGGCGCGCCTTCAGTCCGCAGGAGGTGCGGACGGGGCAACCCGTGGTCGTCATCGGTAGCTCGCTGTCCGAGCGCTTGTTTGAAGATCGCGATCCGATCGGCCGGGAGGTCCGCATCCAGGGACTCCCCTATCGCGTTGTGGGTGTGGTCGAGAGCCAAGGAAACGTGTTTGGCTTTTCGCTCGACAACTTTGCGGTCGCGCCGGCGGAATCCCCGGTGAAACGGTTCGTCAATCCTCCTCGCGTGCTGGACATCCTGCTGGTCAAAGCCTCGTCCGTGGCGGAGATGCAGGCGGCCATGTCAGAGGTGGAAGCGATCATGCGCAGCCGGCGCGGCCTCCGGCCGGCGGACGAAAACAACTTCGCCGTCGAATCGGCTGCTGCGGTGCTCGACTTCTGGGGTCGCATCAACCGGATCATGATGGTCGCGTTGCCCGGATTGGTCAGCATTTCGCTCGTGGTGGGGGGCATCGTGATCATGAACATCATGCTGATGGCGGTTGCGGAACGCACCCGCGAAATCGGCATCCGCAAGTCGTTGGGCGCCAGGCGGCGGGACATCATGCGGCAGTTCCTGGTGGAGTCGTCGGTGTTAGCCACCCTCGGCGCCGGAATCGGGATCGCGTTTGGGGTGGGGTTGGCAAAGGTCGTCGAGGCTGCAACCCCGCTGCCGGCCACGATCGCCCCCATATCCATTGGCGTGGGCGTGCTGCTGGGAGCGGGCGTCGGGATTGCCGCAGGCCTCTACCCAGCGAGCCGGGCGGCACGGCTCGATCCAGTGGATGCGATGCGTCATGAGTAGCGTCACGCAACTGTTCGAGGGCGTCGGCATCGCAGTCAGCTCACTGCGATCCAACAAAGTCCGGGCAGCGCTCACGATTCTCGGGGTTGCCATCGGGGTCATGGTCGTCATGGTGATCGCCTCGATGATCCAAGGAATCAACAGCGGCGTCGAAGACATCTTCAATCAGCTCGGTCCGCGCACGTTCTTCGTTCAGCGGTCGCCACAGACGGGCGTCGTGCTCGATGACGACGACTGGTGGCGGTCACCGCCGCTCACGCCGGAAGAGGCCCGGCGCCTGGAACAACTACCTGAGATCAGTCTGGTGGTGTTGGACGAACAGACCAGCCGGGAAGTGGAGTTCGAGAACGAAACGCTGGCATCGGTGACGACACACGGCCGCACGGCTGGATGGCTCAGGGTGTCGGGAGGCGATGTCTACCCTGGACGATCGTTTACCGCGCTCGAGGCGGAAGCCGGCCAGCGCGTCACGGTCGTCAACGAAAAACTCGCAGGCGAGCTGTTTGGGCTGAGAGACCCGGTCGGACGGCGCATCAAGATCGCCGGCGTTCCGTTTACCGTTGTCGGCGTCTATCACCCGCCGCCCGACATCTTCGGCCAGGGCAACCGCCCGATGGCCATCGTGCCACACGATGCGTTTGCAAAGTACGTGAGGACGTGGCGGCCGGATCCGTTCTTCCTGATTGCACCCGCAGCAAACGTTCAAGTGCACGAGGCAACGGAAGCGGTCACCGCCGCCATGCGGTCCATTCGCGGTTTGGGACCGCGTGATCGCAACAACTTCGGCGTGGTCACACAGGATAAAGCGCTGGAGAACTGGAATCAGGTCACTGGCATGTTCTTTCTCGCCATGCTCGTCTTATCGAGCGTGGGGCTCATGGTCGGAGGCGTCGGTGTCGTCGCGATCATGATGATCTCCGTGACCGAGCGTACCAGGGAAATCGGCGTCCGCAAGGCGCTCGGTGCCAGGCGGCGCGAGATTCTGTGGCAGTTCTTGGTTGAAGCAGCGACCCTCACGGCAATTGGTGGCGCGATCGGCATGGCGTTTGGGTGGCTGATCAGCGTCGTGGTCTCCAACGCAACACCAATTCCTGCCGAAGTCCCGCTTTGGTCGGTGTTCGCCGCAGTGGGCGCCGCAACGCTCACGGGAGTGCTCTTCGGCCTCTACCCTGCTGCGCGAGCCGCGCGACTCGATCCCGTCGAGGCGCTTCGCTACGAGTAGCCCGCACGCGATTCTCTCATCTCTCCGGCCGCGGTAATACATTTGACCCATGCCCTTTGCCGAGAGCATCCGCATCGCCCTGAGCGCCATCGTTAGTCACAAGCTCCGCTCGTTCTTCACGTTGCTCGGCATCATCGTGTCGGTTGCGTTTCTCGTGGCAGTCGTTGCCATCATCCAAGGCATGAACGCATACGTGCAAGACAAGCTCGCCGGGGCGATCGTCGGCACCAATGCCTTTCAGGTACGGCGTCAACCCATCTCGGTTGGACAACTCGACGAAGCAGAATGGCGCGACATTCAGCGCCGACCCGTGATCGACGAATTGGACGTGAGCTTTGTCAGGCGGGCGTTGCCGGATGCGCGAGCCATTGCGCTTCAATCCGGCTGGCCCACGCCGCTCGCAGATATCCGGTGGCGGAACCGTACCGTCGGCGACGCCCTGGTGTTCGGGGTCACCGCTCCCTATCAAACGGTGCAGGACTATCGCTTTGAAGCCGGTGAACCCCTCACCGAAATCGACGTGCGCGAACGCCGTTATGTCGTCATTCTCGGGTGGGACATCGCCGACAAGCTGTTCGGAAACCCGGCACAAGCCGTCGGCGAGACGATTCGTGTTGGGCGGCTCCCTGCGACGATCAAAGGCGTCACCGCCAAAAAAGGGCGGGTGCTCGGCCAGTCCTTCGACGGATTCGTGATGATGCCGCTCACGACCTTCGAGAGTATCTATGGCCGAAGACAAACGCTGACCATCTCGGTCAAGATGCCGCCGCGCGTGACGCTTGACGACGCGATGAACCGGACCGAGGAAGCCATGCGCGTCGCCCGTGGCTTGCGCCCCAGCGAAGAGAACGACTTTACGGTCGACAAGGCGGACGCGCTGGTCGAATTTTGGACCAACCTGACGCAGGTGCTGTTCACCGTCATCCCCGCGGTGGTCGCGATCGGGCTTGTCGTCGGCGGGATCGTCATCATGAACATCATGTTGATGTCGGTGCGCGAACGGACCAGGGAGATCGGCATCCGCATGTCCCTGGGCGCGCGGCGCCGTGACGTGCGACGTCAGTTTCTTGCCGAAGCGATCATGCTTGCGACGCTCGGTGGGGTGCTCGGCCTCGCGTTGGGGTGGGGCCTTGCCTTTCTGGTCACCATCATCTCACCGCTACCGGCGAGTGTTACCCTCTGGTCGGTCGTTGTCGCGATCGGGCTCGGCGTGACGATCGGCTCCGTGTTCGGCGTGTATCCCGCAGCGAGAGCGGCGCGGCTCGATCCCGTTGTCGCCCTCCGCCACGAATAGGCATGCGGCTCGACACACTCCGCGAGGGCGTTGCCATCGCCACGGTTTCGATCTGGGAGAACAAGCTCCGCTCCGGCCTCACCGTGCTCGGCGTGGTGATCGGCGTGTCCACCGTAATGGTCATGGCCTCGCTGGTGGGCGGGCTCCGCGCTCAAATCATCAGAACGATCGAGGTGGCCGGCCCCACGACGTTTTACGTCGTCCGGTTCTTCTCACAGACGCCGCTCAACCCGGACGCCCTACCACGCGAGGTGCGCATCCGGCCGATTGTGAGGGCGGAAGAGGCGGAGCTGCTGGCGGCGCTCCCCGAGGTTGCGTACAGCGGCATCTGGATCCAGATGTTCCAGAAGCTCGAGTATGAGGGAACCTCGACCCAGCTTGCGACAATCTATGCGGCCGACGATCGATACATGGAGATCGGTGGTGGTACCCTGCTCGCCGGCCGATTTTTCGTCCAGAGTGAGCTGCGCGGTGGCGACCCGGTCGTCGTGATCGAAGAAAAATTCTCCCAGAAGCTCTTCGGACGGCTCGATCCGTTGAACCGCATCATTCGACTGGGTGGCCGCCCGCTTCGCATCGTCGGGCTCTATCAGTTGCCCAAGAACATCTTCCAACCGCCATCGCAGGAGATTGCGGCCATCATCCCATTCGAAACCGGTCACCGCTACTACCGCTATGATGACACCAACGCGCTCTGGATCGTCGTGAAGCCGCGCATCGACGTGTCGGTGAGCGACGCGCAAGACGCGGTGACGGCCTCGCTGCGCAGGATCCGTGGGTTGCGCCCTGGCGAACCCAACGATTTCGACTTGATCACCCAGGATCAGATCCTGGATATCTTCAACCAACTCACCGGTGTCTTCTTCCTCGTCATCATAGCGCTGTCGAGCGTGGCCTTGATGGTCGGCGGAATCGGCGTCATGGCGATCATGCTCGTATCCGTCACCGACCGAACCAAGGAAATCGGGGTGCGCAAGGCCGTTGGCGCGACCCGGCGCGAGATCTTGTGGCAATTCCTGGTCGAAGCCGCCACGCTCACGGCGGTGGGAGGCATACTCGGTATCATCATCGGCGCCGGCGCAGGTGAGGGGCTCAAGACGCTCCTGGGCTTCGAGACGGGACTCCCGATCGCGAGCGCGCTGGTTGCGACCGGAGTATCGATCGCCATCGGTCTCACCTTCGGGCTCATGCCGGCGAGCCGCGCGGCTCGGCTGGACCCAGTGGAGGCGCTGCGTTATGAGTAATCGGGCAACGCACCAGCAGCCGAAACACACATCGAGCGGATCATGAGCCTGCACCTCGACCTCTTGGCCATCGCCGCACACCCGGACGATGTGGAACTCACGTGCGGCGGTACGCTGATCAAAGCCGGACGCGCGGGGTACCGGACCGGCATCATCGACCTCACCGGCGGGGAGATGGGGACGCGGGGGACGCCTGCACTCCGCGCCCAAGAGGCGGCGCAAGCCGCGCTGATCATGGGGGTCGAAGTGCGGTTGAACGCCGGTCTTCCGGATGCACAACTCCACAACACGGACGGCATGCGGCGCGTGGTGGTTCCCCTGATCAGAAAGCTCCGGCCGACCACCGTGATTCTCCCGTTTCCCACGGGGCGGCATCCCGATCACCGCATTGCATCAGAACTTTGCCGCGACGCGTGTTTCCTGGCCGGCCTGGAAAATTACGAGGCGGACGGGGAGGCCGAGGCGCACCGGCCGGGCAAACTGCTGTACGCGCTTGCGTATCGCGAAGATCCGGTCAAGCCGACCTTCGTGGTCGATATTTCAGAGGAGTTCGAAATCAAGCTGAAGGCGATCCAATGCTACGCGTCGCAGTTCGACGGCGCCAAGGCCGCCGGCGAAATCTTTCCCACCGGGCAGCCGCTCTACGATCTGATTCGCGTTCAGAACGCCCATTACGGAAGCCTGATCCGGGCGGCGTACGGCGAACCCTTCGTGACCCACGAGACAGTGAAGGTGGACGACGTCGTGACGCTTGGCGTGCGATCCATCTGAACAGGGGCGCCATTCCGATCGGGGTGGCGCCTCTCTAACTTTCAAATCTCATGACACACGTCGCGTATCTCGACAATGCGGCGACCACGCCGGTTCGCCCCGAAGTGCGGAACGCCATGGAACCGTTCTTGTGGGAGGAGTATGGCAACCCCAGCTCTCCGCACAGCCTGGGTCGCGCGGCGCGCGCCGCGGTGGAAGAGGCACGCCGGCGAGTCGGGAACGCGCTCGGGGTTGACCCGCCGGGGGTGGTTTTTACATCGGGGGGCACCGAAGCCGATAACCTCGCCATCATCGGAGGCGCGCTGGCGGTGAAACGCCAGGAACAGCCGGTCCGAGTCGCCGTCAGCGCCATCGAGCACAAGGCGGTGCTCGAGGCAGCACAGGCGCTGGAACAGTTCGGCGGGGAGCCGACCACGCTGCCCGTGGACTCCACCGGCCGCGTCGATCTCGACGCGCTCCGCGCCGCGCTCGACGCGGGCGTTGCACTCGTGAGCGTCATGTGGGTGAACAACGAAATCGGAGTGGTGCAAGATGTCGCGACGATCGCCGAGGCGTGCCGGGCGCGAGGTGTTCCCTTTCACACCGATGCCGTACAGGCAGTCGGCAAGGTTCCGTGTGCCGTGAACCAACTGCCGATCGCGACCCTCACCATATCGGGACACAAAATCGGAGCGCCAAAGGGGGTCGGAGCGCTGATCGTGCAAGATGCCGACCTGGTCGAGCCGCTTCTGCACGGCGGCGGGCAACAACACGGTATCCGGCCTGGTACCGAGAACGTCGCGGGGATCGTCGGACTCGGCGTCGCCGTGGAACTCGCCGTGGCAGAGCAGCCAATTGCCTCGGCGCACACCGGACAGCTACGGGAAGCGCTCGAGACTCGTCTGCTACAGGAGATCTCAGATCTCCATGTTTCGGGCGGGGCCGGCGCGCACC
>JBFHWR010000093.1:0-11991 GCA_041599395.1 Gemmatimonadales bacterium
CGGGGTGGCGCTGCCCCGATCGCCGGGCAAGGATAGCACCGCGGGACACTGGGAAATCTGCGAAGTGCTGCTCGACAAACCGTTTCCGACGTATCCGGCTGGCTTTCCGCTCCAAGTGATCACCGAGTTTGAACGCCTGACGGGGCGTCCCGTTGTGGGCAACAAAGCCGCCTCGGGTACCGCCATTATCGATGAGTTTGGACCGGAACAGTTGAAAACCGGTGCGTGGATCGTGTACACGTCGGCGGATAGTGTCTTCCAGGTGGCGGCGCACGAGGAGACGATCGCTCTCGAGGAGCTGTATGGCGCATGTCAGCTCGCGCGCGACGGAATTCTGATCGGGGAACACGCCGTCTCCAGAATAATCGCGCGGCCGTTTGTGGGGTCGCCGGGCGCCTTTCAACGCACCGCGCGGCGCAAGGATTTCTCGGTTGAGCCGCCTGGGCCGACGGTGCTGGACCGGCTGGCAGACGCGGGCATCCCGCGCGCCGGCGTCGGGAAAGTGGACGACTTGTTTGCCGGCCGGAATATTGCCAGCCGCCATACGTCCACGAATCGGGACGCCTACCACCAGATCGCCGAACACCTCGGGTCGTTAGATTTGGGGCTGGTATTCGCGAACGTCATCGAATTCGACCAATCCTGGGGGCACCGAAACGACGTTCGGGGGTTCTATAACGGGCTCCTGGAGCTGGATCGCGAGCTGCCCACGTTGGTGGGGCTCCTGCGGGAGGGAGACCTCATGATCCTGACCGCGGATCACGGCAACGATCCCACGACGCCGTCGACGGATCACTCACGAGAGGCAGTGCCGGTTTTGGTGGTCGGGCCGACCGTTCGGGCCCACTCCATTGGGACGCGAGAAACGTTTGCCGATCTTGGCGCGACCGTGGCGGAGTTCTTTGGGATTCCGCCGGGCGTTGGACGGTCCTTTCTCGGGGAGGTGCTTTCTGGCTGACACATTGACTCAAGCGGCCAAGGCCGCGCAGGCAATGGCATATGCTCCTTACAGTGCGTACCGCGTGGGTGCCGCGCTCGAGGCCGACGATAGGCGCGTTTTCGTTGGCGCGAACGTGGAAAACGCATCGTACGGTCTCACCAACTGCGCGGAACGCGTTGCGCTTGGCTCGGCCGTCGTAGCGGGAGCACGCAGATTCACACGCATCGTGGTGGTGACCGAGTCGTCGCCGCCGGCGGCACCTTGCGGCACATGCCGGCAAGCACTCGCGGAGTTCGGTGACGATCTCGTGATCGAGGCAGTCGGGCCGAAGGCCACGCGCCGCTGGCAGCTCAGCGAGTTGCTGCCGGATGCGTTTGGGAAAGCAGATCTCGTCCGATGAAGATGGGCCGCGTAGTGGGGACGATCGTTGCGACGCGCAAGGACCCGCTGCTCGAGGGCGTCAAGTTTCTCGTCGTGGAGAATCTCACCACCGATCTCCAGCCCGATGGGAGTTACACCATCGCCGTCGATGCCGTGGGCGCGGGTGCCAACGAGGTGGTGCTCTACGCGAGCGGATCGTCGGCCCGCCAGACCGAACTCACCAGGGATCGTCCGGTCGACGCCGTGATCATGGCGATTCTCGATTCATTTGACATTCATGGAAAAACTACGCGACTGGCGTAACGTCAGTCTGCTTCTCGTTGCTGCAGCGTGCTCGCAAGAAGTCACCGCACCAGGTGTCTGCCCGGAATTCTGCCCGTCCGCCCAGGTGCGGGTGCTCGATACCCTGCTGGTGGGGAACATCGTCCGCGACAGCTCGTTTCGCGGGTACGTCACGCCGCACCGAGCTGTCCGCATGCAACTCTCGCACCTCAACGGAGGACCGGGTATCGAGAGTCGCGGGGTGCTCCGCTTCTTACCGTTCTCGGATTCGCTGATTGATACCGAGGGACTCCGCCCAATCGTCGGGACGGATTCGTTCAACATCACGCTGGTGCTCGATGGGCGACCCACCAACGTGACAGACCTCGCACTGATGGTCCACCGCCTTCCCGCCAGCGTCGACTCCTCCGTGACCGCTGCAGACGTCGAGCCGTTCTTTGACGACAGCACGGTGGTCGGGACGCTCAGCCTGCCGGACTCGGTCACCGACAGCACAATCACGTTTGTCCTGCCGCCCGGTGGATTGGATAGCCTCGAAGCCGACAGCTTTACAGTGGCGTTGGGGCTCGCCCTCCGCGGCCCCGCGCCGGCGTTTGTCAACTTGGGAACCGCGGAGGGAGGCCTCGGCGCCACGCTCACCCGATTCGTTAAGATCGACTCGCTGGGCGGCGAACTCGCCGACCGAAGCGAGTCACGTGTCGTTTCGATGGACACGTTTGTGATCCCGCCACAGCCGGACCCGGTGGCGACCTCCCTGGTGACGGGTGGCCTTCCCTCGGCGCGGTCGCTGCTGCGTCTCAATCTGCCACCGGCTATCATCGATTCCGCGAACATCGTCCGCGCGACCCTCATCCTGGTACCGACAGAGCCTTTACGCGGGGCGCCCGGGGATTCCCTGCTGATCTTCGTCGAAGGACTCTCAGCCGATTTTGGGCCGAAGTCGCCCATCATACCGGGGCTGCTCGATACCGCAGGCGTGGGGAGCGTGACCGTCCCCGTGGGCAGCGTGGACACCCTGCGGATCGACGTGACGCGAACTGTCGTGCCGTGGAAGTCCAACCCGAATTTGCCACGATCGTTGATGCTGCGCGTGCGTCCCGAAGGGGCTGTGCTGGGCGAGCTCAGGGTCGGATCGAGTCGGTCGGTCGGTGCGACGCCGGCGCTCCGCGTATCCTATGTGCCCCCATCGAAGCTGGGAGGCACCTGATGCGCCGGGTCTTGCTGATTGCGGCTCTGTTCGTGGGGACGAGTCCGACCACGAGCCTGGCGCAGAATTCCGTGTTCGGCGTGTTCGGCGTCGGATTCCCCGGCAGAGCAATCAGCGTGCGCAGCCGCGCCTTGGGCGGTGGCCTCGCGGCCTTCGATGCCCGCTCGGCGGAAAACCCCGCGTCGATTCCTGGCTTGCTGCGCTTGGCGGCCACTGCCACGTCCGGCACGACGCTGCGGAACTACACGGCGCTCGATTCGGTCGCCGACGGCCTGAAGGAAACCCGATTTCCGTTTGGTATGATTGGGGGCACCATTCAGCGCTCGCCCTTTTCGTTTGCCATCAGCTACTCTACGTACGCGGAACGCTCGTATGAGCTGACCACGAGTGACACTGTCGTCCTCCGCGGCCAACCGATCGCGGTGGAGGACCGCCTCGCATCCGACGGCTCGGTCGTGGACCTTCGCGGCGCGTTGGGCCTCCGGGTGTCCAGTACGTTGCGCCTCGGTGGCGCCGTGTACGTGTTGGGTGGGTCAGCACGAGTGACGACGGCGCGTACCTTCGACAGCCGTCTGTACGCGTCGCTCGAGCAGCGCGATCAGCTCGGGTTTTCCGGCGTGGGATTCTCGGGTGGCTTTGTGTTCACGCCAGTTCGACGGATTGCGTTAGCTGGCGCATTCCGCACCGACAGGAAGCTCGATGCAACGCGGAATTCGGTGAACGTTGGGAGCGTTGATCTTCCAATCTCTGTTACCGGCGGCTTGTATGTCGCTCCGTCTCCCGCCATCGGATGGTCGACGACGTTCATCTTTCGAGGGTGGTCGGATGCCGCCGACGATCTCGCGTCGACCACGGCGCGGACGTTCGATACCTGGGAAATTGGATCCGGAATCGAACTCGGTGGCGCGGATTTGGGCGCATCGCGGATACCGCTGCGCGTAGGGTTTCGCTACGCGAAACTTCCGTTCAGTCCTACGAGCGATCGCCCGTACGAAATCGGGTTTGCGTTTGGCACCGCCATACAGTTTGCCGGAGACCGCGCGACGCTGGATGCCAGTGTGGAGCGCGTGACCCGTGACGGGGCGGGCGCAAGAGAGAACGCATGGCACCTCGCGTTCGGGTTTACGGTAAGGCCGTGAAGCGCGTCTACCTCCACACGTTTGGGTGCAAGGCCAATCAGTACGATACGGAGGTCGTCAGACAGGCGCTCGCATCCGCGGGCGCGGTGGCGGTTGACGATCCGCGCCTCGCCGACGCTGCGGTCGTGAATTCCTGTACCGTGACTCAGGCGAGCGAGGCAAAGATGCGGGGCCTGGTTCGCCGCCTGGCGCGCCGGAACCGTGACATCCAGACGGTGGTGATGGGGTGCGCCGCCGCCGTGGATAACGGGAGGCTCGCGCACCTCCCCGGGGTGAAGGCAGTCGTGGCGGGCGCCGACGCACCCGCCGTCCTGGCAGCGCTCGGGCTTCCGTCTGACGCGGTCGACCCCGTGCTGCGCACGTTCGGGCGGGGCGCGCGGGCATGGCTCAAGATCCAAGACGGATGCGACGAGCATTGTACGTTCTGCGCAACGACTCTCGCGCGCGGTGCCAACCGATCTCGTGCCATGAGCGAGATCGCGCGCGAGGCAACGATGCTTGCCAAACACCACGAGGAAATCGTGTTGACTGGCGTGCACATTGGGACGTACGGACGCGACCGCGAAGACCTGTCGTCCTTGAGCGGGCTCGTCGAGCGTTTGATGGCCGAGGTCCCACGCGTCCGGTTTCGTCTGACGTCCATTGAGGCGACGGAAATCGACGACCTCCTTGCCGATCTCATGATCGCCGCGCCGGACCGGATTGCGCCCCATCTGCACGCGCCACTGCAATCCGGCAGCGACCGGGTATTGAAGCGGATGGGAAGACATTGGTATACCGCCGTGCACTATCGGACGCGCTTGGAGTGGCTTGCGGAACGAATGCCGCGTCTTGGGCTCGGCGCGGATATCATCGTTGGCTTTCCGGGCGAATCGGACTCAGATTTCAGATTGACATGTGCGATGGTGGACGCCCTGCCGTTCACGTATCTACACGTGTTCCCGTACTCCGAACGGCCCCGTGCCTCGGCACGCAAGCTCGGTTCACCGGTCGAGCCCTCGGTCGTGCGAGATCGTTCCGCCGGTCTTCGCGAGGCGGCTTCCGAAAAGGCCGTTGCGTATCGCGCACGACGGTCTGGGGACACGGCAGACGTGGTGAGGCTCGGTCGGAGCAACGGGAGCTATGAGGGCCTCACCGGCGACTATCTGTCGGTGAGAACGCCGAGCGATCGGGCTGTGCCGTCTCGGTTCACCGCGGTTCTGCGGAGTCAGCAGGACGTGATGCAGGCGGACCCGGTACTCGAGTGAGATGAAGCGAGTCTACATCGAGACGTACGGATGCCAGATGAACGTGGCCGACACCGAGTTGATGCGCGGCGTGCTCGGGCGCGACGGGTACGCCTCGACTGACGACCCCGCTGGAGCGCACGTCCTGTTGGTGAACACCTGCGCGGTGCGAGATAATGCCGAACAGCGGGTCGTTGGCAGGATGGGCGAGCTGAAACGGTACAAGCGGCCCGGTGTCGTGCTCGGGGTCGTCGGGTGCATGGCGCAGCGCCTCGGGAAGACGCTGCTCGCGGAAGCTCCGCACGTTGACCTCGTGATCGGACCGGATGGTTACCGCGCACTCCCGGACCTCATCGCGGCCGCCGAGCGTGGTGAGCGCACGGCCGCCGTCGAGTTCAAGTCGTGGGAGCACTACGAAGACGTTCCCACTGCGCCGTCCGGCCACGCAAGGGCCTTTGTGACCGTACAGCGGGGATGTGATTATCGCTGCAGCTTCTGTATCGTGCCGATGACACGTGGGCGCGAGCGAAGTCGCAACCTCCGCGATGTCGTGCGTGAAGTGGAAACGCGCGCAGCGCAGGGCGTCACGGAGGTCACGCTCCTTGGTCAAACGGTGAACAGTTACCACGACGGGCAGCACGATTTCGCCGATCTTCTCCACGCCGTCGGCGCCGTGTCCGGAATTCGGCGCCTGCGGTTTACCAGTCCACACCCCAACGACTTCAGCGACCGCGTCATCGCTGCGCTGGCGACCGTCCCCTCCGCCTGTGAGCATGTCCACCTTCCCGCGCAGAGCGGTTCGCCGCGCATTCTCAAGCGCATGGGGCGGCGTTACGATCGGACAGGATACCTCGATTGCGTCGATCGGCTGCGGTCCGCGGTTCCCACTATCGCGCTCACGACCGATCTCATCGTGGGATTCCCCGGGGAAACCGAACGCGATTTCCTGGAGACCGATTCGCTCGTCCGGGAGGTGGCGTTTGACGATGCGTTCACCTTCAAGTATTCGCCACGGGACGGCACGGGGGCGCTCAAGCTACCCAATCCGGTGCCGGAGGCGACCAAAGGCGAGCGTCTCGCGCGGCTCATCGACACGGTGCGGAGTGTCGCCCGCGCTCGCAATATGGACTTGGTTGGGACCACGCATGAGGTCTTGTTTGAAACCGTGTCGCGGCGCGGCAACCTGTTGCAAGGGCGCACACGGGCCAACAAGATCGTGCTGGTGGACGCGCCCAAGACGTGGCTTCAGCGTTACACGACTGTACGTCTCACGGGCACAACCGGTGCGACGTTCACCGGGGTCATCAGCCCACACACCACGCAACTCGAGGTGGTGGCCTAACGCCTTCCCGTTCGTGGCTGCGTCGTACGCTCGACGCCAGTCTCACTCCCACTGCAAAAAAATGATGGCCCCGTGCGTCGTCTCGTAACGTACGGCCGAACGGCACAGGCCGAGATTATGTAGAGCCAGCCGCAGAGGTCGCGGAGATCAAACAACGAGGACGCGGAGGTGTGAGTGGGGAGGATATCACCGGCGCGATTGATCGAGGCAGTGGGCCGGAAGTATTGACGGATCAAACCAAAAACCTCTCAGCGACCTCTCTGTACTCCCTCCACGTCCTCTGCGGCCAAGACAAGGCGGTAACGGACTACCCGTGGCGTGGACGATGAACAGGAGACAGGGGCTCGCGCGGCATGGACCACGATGGTCCGTGTTACGCGAGTGCACACTGCACGAAGCAATCCGTGGCCGTAAATGACCCCACCGATTGTCCAACTCGCAGTGGCCTACGGGGCCGGTCTCTGGGCCGGCCTCATCTTTTTGCTCCCGATACCGCCGACACTCGCCCTACCGATCGCGCTCGCCGTTGCAATACTGCTCGCGCGTTGGCAACGGGTCTTGGGTCTGGCGCTTGCGGTCGGCTTCGCGATGGGAATCGCGGTGGAGCATCGTGCGGCCACGGACTGTAGTCGGGTCTGGGCGCCGGGTCCGAAATCGGTCATGGTGGCCGTCGGCGACGCGCCAGACGCGCGCAGCCGAACCCGTGCCCGCGTCATCCATTCGCCGGATGGATGTGGTGGCACGTTGTTTCTTCGAGCGGCCAAGGGCCACGCGCCGCCGGGCGCGACGGTTATTGCGGTGGGAGCGTTCCGCGGCAGAGGGGTTCTGAATGTCCGGCATGCCCGGGTGCTCGGTGAGCAGCGTGCCTGGAGGTTTCGCTTGCGCGCCGCCGTGGCGAAACGGATTCACGTGCTGTATGGCGCACGAGCAGGCGTGGTGGAAGCACTGGTCTTGGGTCGCCGGGGCGGGATTGACCCGGCGTTGCGGAAGGAGTTCACGGACGCCGGGCTCGCCCACTTGCTCGCGATCTCCGGCCTCCACGTCGGCGTGTTGGCCGGGTGGTTGGTACTCCTGTTGCGACTCGTGGGTGTGCGGAAGTCGGCGTGGCTCTGGAGTTCGGTGATGACATGGGTGTACGTGGGTGTGCTGGGATTCCCGGCCTCTGCCGTCAGGGCGGCGGGGTTTCTCACCGTCATTGGTCTCGCACGGGCGCGGCAACGCCATCCTCCCCCCGGGGCGGTGCTGGCCGTCGCCGCGCTGGCCATCCTCGCCATCGATCCGGGTGCGGCAACGGCGGTCGGTGCCTGGCTCTCTGTCGCCGCGGTGTGGGGTACGCGGTTCGGAACCCAACTCGTCCGGCGCCCCCGCCTGCTCGGCGCGTCGCTGGGGGCGACCCTTGCCACAGCGCCGATCACGGCGTTCGTCTTTGGATCGGTAGCGCCGATCGGGGTGATTGCCAACCTGGCAGCGGTTCCCTTGGCCGGAGTCGTGGTCCCGGGAGTGTTCCTGAGCCTCGTGTTCGGCAGTGTGATCGCGGGGGGGACCGGTCTCTCGCTCGCGATGATCGAGCGCGTCGCTGCCGTGGCGGCGGCGGCGCCGGGTGGTCATCTCGCTGGTCAGTCCGGACCGGGGTTCGCGCTTCCATGGGCGGGACTATTGGTGGCGGTTGTCTGGGTGCACGCACGGCGACCGCGTTGGATCGCGTTCCGGCGTCGTGTGCTGGTTACCGCGAGTCTGCTGTGGTGTGTGGTTGTGCTGCCGCCGGTGTTCGCTCGGATTGGGGCGGCTGGCGTCACGATTCACATATTGGACGTGGGGCAGGGCGATGCCATTGCCGTGCGGAGCCCGCGGGATGCCTGGGTGCTCGTGGACGGCGGCCCACTCGGTGCGTCACACGACGCGGGCCGCCGGGTCGTGGTCCCGTTCCTCAGGAGGCAGGGCGCGCGCCGGCTCGAAGCGATCGTGGTGTCACACGGCGACGCGGATCACGTCGGCGGCGTGCCGAGCGTGATCGACGCGATACCGACCCGCCTCGCGCTCGAGCCCGGCCAGCCGCTCGGCACGCCTCTGTACAGCCAGTACCTGGCATCGCTCGACCTGAACGGCGTCGAATGGCGACCGGCACGGCGGGGTGACGTGTTCTCGATCGACTCACTCCACTTCGAGGTGCTGCATCCCTCCGCGCAATGGATCGGATCGCACCTCGACGCGAACGAGAACTCGGTCGTACTTCGTGTCCGCTATGGGTGCTTCACCGCGCTGCTGACCGGCGACATCGGCTGGCCGGCGGAATCACTCCTCACGGCGACGGTTGGTCGCGCGCACGTGCTCAAGGTGGGACATCACGGTTCCGCCGGGGGCACGCGCGAGGCGTGGCTGGATGCTGTGATGCCCGACATAGCGGTGGTGAGTGTGGGTCGCAATCGTTACGGGCATCCCGCGGAGTCCGTGGTGCGTCGGTTGCGAGCGCGCGGCATCCCGCTGTTTCGAACCGATCGAGCCGGCACGGTGACGATCGAGACCGATGGTCGCTATTATGCAGTTACCCAGGGGAACGCCAATGGTCTGTTGGAGGAGGTCCGTTGCCTGATCCAACCGTGGTTACGATCGAGCGCTTCTTCATGGAACAGGAGCGGCTGTACCCCCACGCGACAGGTGAGCTTACCAGCCTGCTCTACGACATCGCGCTCGCGGCAAAAGTCATCTCGGGATACGTTCGGCGCGCGGGTCTCGTGGACATTCTCGGACCAGCCGGATCCACCAACATCCAGGGCGAGCAACAACAAAAGCTCGACGTCCTCGCCAATGAGACCGTGAAGCAAGCCGTGGGATACACGGGGCGCGTCTGCGTGATGGCGTCGGAGGAAGAGGAAGAGGCCGTACCGGCAGCCTCGAACTACGACACCAGCAAATACGCGTTGCTGTACGACCCCCTCGACGGATCCTCGAATATCGACGTCGATGTCTCGATCGGAACGATCTTCTCGATTCACCGCCGCGTCACACAAAACGGACCTGGCACCTTGCAGGATCTGCTCCAGGCGGGTCGGCGACAAGTGGCGGCCGGCTACGTGATCTATGGTTCGAGTACCGTGCTGGTGTACTCGACCGGACAAGGGGTGCACACGTTTACGCTCGATCCCACGATCGGTGAATTCAGGCTGAACGTCGCGGACATCAAGACGCCACCGGTCGGCAAGTTCTATAGTATCAACGAGAGCTACTACAACCGCTGGAGCGACGGGTATCGCCGGGCGGTCGAGAGTTTCAAAGGCATGAATGGTGAGGACAAACGCAAGAACGCCCGGTATATCGGTTCGCTGGTCGCGGACTTTCATCGCAATCTGCTGACCGGGGGGATCTTCATGTACCCCGCGGACTCCAAGTCGCCAGACGGCAAGCTCCGGTTACTCTACGAGGCGTCGCCGTTGGCGTTCATTGCGGAACAGGCTGGTGGGGCCGCGTCAAACGGCGAGACGCCGATTTTGGACATCCAGCCGACCGACCTCCATCAACGCACACCGCTCGTCATCGGGAGCAAGGACGACGTCGAGTTCGTGGAGCGCATTCTCTCCGAATCGTGAGCAACGAGCCTGCGAGCCCCTCCGGCTTGCCACTCGACCTGGTGTACCGGGCGAACGGCGCCGGTGAGGCGCCCACAGCCCCGGGCGAGTTCCCGTTCGTGCGGGGGATTCATCCCGGCATGTATCGGGACCGGCTGTGGACCATGCGCCAGTACGCGGGGTTTGGCACCGCTGAGCAAACCAACGCGCGATTCCGCGAACTGCTTGCTGCCGGACAGACGGGATTGTCAACGGCGTTCGACCTGCCGACCCAGATGGGCTACGATTCGGATAACGCGCTTGCGGAGGGTGAAGTGGGGCGCGCCGGCGTCGCAATCGACACCGTAGACGATCTTGCCCGGCTCTTCGACGACATCCCACTCGATCGGGTCTCGACGTCGATGACCATCAATGCGACCGCCGGCATCCTGCTTGCCATGTACATCGTCGTCGCGGAAGAACGTGGCATCGAGAAACGGAAACTCCGCGGCACGATTCAGAACGACGTGCTCAAAGAGTACGCGGCCCGTGGCACCTACATCTTCCCAATCGAGCCTTCCCTCCGCTGGACCACTGACATCCTTCGCTTCGTCGCACGCGAGAACATGAACTTCAATCCGATCTCGTTGTCCGGGTACCACATGCGCGAGGCCGGATCGACCGCCGTACAGGAAGTCGCCTATACGTTCGCCAACGCGCTGGAGTATCTCGATCGGTGCGTGGCTGCGGGTCTGGACATCAACGTCATCGGCCCACGGCTCTCGTTCTTCTTTGCCGCTCACAACGATCTGTTCGAAGAGGTGGCCAAGTTCCGGGCTGCCCGGCGGCTGTGGGCTACGCTGATGCGCAGCCGCTACGCGGCAGACGACCGGAGCTGCGTACTCCGCTTCCACACACAGACCGGGGGGTCGACACTCACGGCGCAACAGCCGCTCACGAACGTCGTTCGCGTAGCCTATCAGGCGCTCGCCGCGGTGTTGGGCGGAACGCAATCGCTCCATACCAATTCGTATGACGAGGCACTGGCACTGCCCACGGCCAATGCCGCGCGGCTCGCACTGCGGACCCAACAGGTGCTGGCGTTTGAGTCCGGCGTGCCGAAAACCGCGGACCCGCTTGGTGGCTCGTATTACGTCGAGTCCCTCACCAGCCAATTCGAGCAGGGCGTGCGCGATCTCTTGGATGTGGTGGCCGGGTGGGGTGGAGCGGCAGCGGCCATCGACCAGGGGAAGTTGCAAGACGCGATCGCGCGGTCCGCGTATCGGGAACAGCGATCCGTCGAAGCAGGTGAGCGCATCGTCGTCGGGGTAAACCGGTTTGTCGACGAAGAGCCGCCGCTCGACGTGGATGCGCCTGACTATTCGGCGCTGGCACAGGCGCAGCAGGCCCGGCTGCGGCAGGCGCGTCTGGAGCGAGATAACACGCGCTGCCAGGGCGCGCTCGCCGCAGTCCGGCAGGCAGCGGCCGGGTCCGATCTGATCACGCCACGACTGATCGAAGCGGTGAGGGCTCGGGCTACCGTTGGGGAGATCAGCAACGTACTGCGAGACGTGTGGGGCACGTACGATGCGGGTTGACCCTCCGTCGGGGCATCGCTAGCTTCGCTACTCTGTTGTAAATCCGGAAGTTGGGGGATGCCGACCTATTCATATCGCTGCCCCGAGTGCGGGCATGAATACCAGAAACTACAACGCATCAGTGACGACACCCGAGCCCAATGTCCGGAGTGTTCGGCCCATGGTGAACGCCTGATCTCTGCCGGCGGGGGGTTCGTGTTCAAGGGGAGTGGCTTCTACATCACGGACTACAAACGGGCAGGGGAAAAGAAGGACAAAGACACGGACGACAAGAAGAAAGCGCCGAAAGCGGACAAACCTGCCGACAAGCCCAAGGAAGAGACCAAAGGCGACG
>JBFHWR010000094.1:0-11935 GCA_041599395.1 Gemmatimonadales bacterium
AGTTCCAAAATGAAAGCCGGACGGTTATGCCAACTCGCCCACGTGAGCGGCGTGTCTCCGTGCATGTCCGACGCGTCGATGGCTGCTCCCGCATCCAGCAACAGTCGAATGGTCTCCGCGGTCCCGAAGGCCGCGGCACGATGGAGCGGCGTCTCAGCCTTGGTGCGGCAGTCTCGCATGAAGCTGCCCGTTTCCACCGAGGGTTTCGTTTTCCGATTGGGGTCCGCGCCATGAGTGAGCAGGACGCTGACGATGTGGTCGTAGACAGGTCGATTTGCTTTGCAGAGTGCGGCGTGTAACGGTACCTCACCGGTATCCGGAAGCGCATGATTCACATCGGCGCCGCCTTCGATGAGGAACTGGCACAACTGCCAGTGGCCGTGAAAGACCGCTCCGTTCAAATCCAAGTTTTCGCCCAGCGATGCAAGTTCCTCACCATATTCGACCAGATAGCGCATTGCACTCACGTCTCCGTAGTAAGCACACCACTGGATGAGGCTCACGCCCTTCGCATCCCGGGACGTGGCCGAGTTGCCGCTCGAGACATGTTCGAATACGAGATCTGTCCGGCCGTCCGCGATGCGTTCGAGTATCGTGTTGTTCATGTGCACCTCTGCCAAGCAACGACAAGCGATCGGATCTCTGAATCAACCACAGAGATCGCGGAGATCACAGAGCGAATGCGCGATGGTTGAGCCGAAGTCCCGCTCAACGCCGAACAGGACGCCAATGCGGTTGTTCGTCCCGACCGACGGCCTGAACGATTGGGCGGCGGTCCTGTCCGTCGTTCTGCATGATCCAAAGATCGAGCGGGTCACCGGGACCGCGAGCAAACGCGATCCACTGACCATCGCTTGACCAGTCAGGTTGCCAATCTGGTTCCGGATCGTTGGTCAAGTTCACGAGGCCGGTCCCATCGCGCGCCATGGTGAAAATGTCAGCACCTTGAAACCCTTGGCCGACCTGACCGTAGAATACGATCCGCGTTCCGTCAGGTGACCACCGCGGCGCCGAATTGTGACCCGCCATCATGGTCAACTGCGTTTCTCCGGTTCCGTCCGCGTCTATAACAAAGATCTGTAACGTCTCTTCTCCAGAGGCGGATGGTCCGATGGCGCCAAAGGCAATTTGACGCCCGTCCGGCGACCACGCAGGGACCTCTTCGTATCGGTCGTTATCCGTGAGTTGGATGACGTTTGAGCCGTCGACGTCCGTCACGAAGATATTCCGCATCTCCGAGTTGCGGCTCGATACGAACGCGACGCGTTCGCCATCTGGGGACCAATCCGGCGCCGCATCGATCGCGGGATGATTCGTGAGGTTCCGCAGATTGCGCCCGTCGACGTCCATGACGTAGATGTCACGATTCCCGTTGCGATCGCTACCAAACAACAGGCGCGTTCCATCCGGCGACCAAGCGACTCCGTAGTCCATCCCGGGATGATTTGTCAGGTTCACCGCGGAATCATGATTCACTGTTGTCACGAAAACGTCGTAGTTGCCCGTCCGATTGGAGATGAACGCAATCGTGCCAGCGGGTGCCGCATCTTCAGATCGCCCATTGTCGGACACACACGCAGCTGACAGTAGCACGCATACTAGTGCACTAGCGGATTGTAGCGAGAGACAGTGTTCTTCAATTAGCATTCCTGATTCACTCTGTTCGAGTGTGATGGAGAGCGTCAAAGCGACACCGCGCCGGGGCCGCGTTCACGACCTCGCTGTTTCGCCGCGATCTCAGCGGTCTCCGCGGTGAAGTCTGATTCAGCCAAGCGGTGGCGCACTCCCCTCGCCTGTCGCCCCCGGCGCGTGCCCGCTTGAAACTGCCCGCGTGCGTTGGCGGAGCTGAGCTGGCGCCGTCATACCGACTGACAACACGAGTTTGAGTGCTTGCTCGACCGACATGTCGAGATAGTAGAGCTGGTCCACCGGAATCGCGACCAACACACCCGTGGTCGGTATAGGCGGTCCCGGGATGAACACGTTGGCCAGTCGCGTGGGCCCATCGGCGGCTTGTCGGACCGTATAACTGGTCACGAACCCGTACGAGTGAAGGCCAGTCCGGGGGTATTCGGCCATCACCACTTCCTGGAACACCTGGCGACGCGCCAACGCCGCGCTCTGCACGATGTCTTTCGAAGCATTGTAGATCCGGCGAACCACCGGCAGTTCCGTGAAAACGCGCTCTGCGCCCGCCAGCAGCCGCCGTCCGAGGAAGTTGGTTGCCAGCAAGCCAACCAGCAGCACGATCACGAGGGTCGCCAGGAGTCCCAGCCCCGGCAAGTCGCGTCCCACCAGATTCGAGATCAGCGGCCCGAGCAGCGAGTCGAGCTGCCGAAACAGAAACCGGAGGGCGAGGACCGTCGCAATCACTGGGACCGTGACCACGACACCTGCGACGAACTTTGCGCGAAGATTCGCGACGACGGGCTTCATGTCTCACACCTCACTCTTCTCGACTTGCCACCAAAGTAATCGATCCCCCTCAAATACCGTGCGTGCCTCAAAAACCTCGCCGGCCAGCAAACAAGGCAACCAGTAGCGATCATCGGCCCACATCCGGCTGTACGGAATTGCGGCGAGATCGCGCCAGAAAGGCGCCGCCTCGGTGGTCTCCTTCGGCTCGCCGACGCAATCAGACGCCCGAAAGATGTGAATGCGAATCGCGGGGCCGTTCAACACATGAAACCACACCTCTCCACGCTTTTCGACACCAACCGGAATGGCTTCGAGTTCCTCCTCAAACTCGCGCACGGCGGCGCTACACGCATCCTCACCCGCCTGGACGCGACCCCCGGGCCCGTTGACCTTTCCCGCGCCGAGGCCGCGCTTTTTCTCGATCAGCAGGACCTGACCATCGCGCACCACAAACAGCAAGGTCGCTTCTTCGGCTGGTTGCCACGTGGACCAATCGATGGGTGGCGTCGTCACGCGGCGCACCCGTTACCGAACGCCACAAAGCAGGGTACCGCGAGCTTGTTGCTCATTGACTCACCCACTGCCGGGTCAAAACATCCAGATCGACATGACCGTATGCGCTGCGCATTCAGCCAATGGAGAACGAGTCCCGCCGTGTTCACGCAACCCGAACCTCGCAGTTCACCTGGGGGGTCACAAACCGACGCATGGACACGTCAGCCGGCGGGACGCGGATGCTGGACAGTCAGTTTCATCGTCCACGACCGCCAGGCAAAGAAGGCAAAATATACCACCGCAAAGTAGCTATACTCATACGGGAACACCGTGAAGAGTTCGTGGCTTCCAACCGCAATCACTCCGATATGCAGTATGACGGAGAGGAGCAGATGCGCCGCGATCAGCCCGTGCACCACCTGTTCCCATCGACCCCTCCAGGCAATACCACGCGCAAAGATCACCAATCCAATACCGCCGTACGTGCCAAGGACAACCAAGCTCCAATCGATCCAGAACGGCATGAACTCCCAACCGAAAGCAAAGATCAGCTGGAGCACTTGTGCGATCGTGCCGCCAGTGTACACGAGAGCCACGACGGGGCCGAACGACCAGCGGTACCACTTAGCAGCGGACGGCAGCACTCCGCTCCCCGGCTTCGACACGGTTGGCTACGTGACCTCGCTGATCTCGAGCAGGTGCCCGTCCGGATCGCGGAAGAAACACCGGATCTCACCACCCCGGTCGACCGGCGGTGTGAGAAACACCGCTCCACGAGATTGCAAGACGTCATACGCCGCTCGGCAGTCGGGCACACGCATGGTCATCTGGTGGCTGACCGTGTTGCGATCCGGAGGAGGAGCAAACGTCACGCCCGGCTTGTCCTCCGTCGGCCCGCCACCAGTCACCAGCAGGAGCCAGTTGCCTTGGAATTGGAAGACGGCTGAGGTCCCGCCATATGCACGGTACAGCGTTGCACCCAATACGTCCCGATAGAACGCGCACGCGCGATCGAGATCGGCGACGACGAGCAACTGGGTGAGTTCGACGCCATCAACTGGAAATGCACCTGTCATTGCGTGACCTCGTTTCGGAATCTCGTCGCCGAACAACATCTCGGCAATGCGTGGGGGTCAGGCCAGCGAAGATCGGTGTTCGCTCTTCTGAACAGCCAGCCAGAGCGAGACCAGCCCGAGCAGAAAACTGAGCGGCGAGTCGTGGATCGCTCAACAGACAACAGACCGCGGCGACGCGAAGTCCAACGCGCTTCTGCATCGAACCGGGCGACCCCGTCATCGCTCGACCGCGCCAAAGCGCGTGACGGGAAGGTCCGCGGCCGCAATCAGCGTGGCCCCACGTCTCGCGAGGTCTAGAACGACAGCTTGTCTGCTCCCCTCGGCCCAGCGGAGCAATCCCGCGTTGATGTATTGCCGGAAATAGAAATCGTATGCTTCGGGTCGGGCACCTGCCACGGTCGTGTGAATGTGACGGTTATTCGCAGTGGATCCGTAGTCGCCTGGCAACACGGTGGAAAGCAGAAACCTCCCGATGCTGTCGGTTTCGACCGCACCGTTCAAGCGTGCGGTTGACTCCAGTCCAGCCACCGCCTCGTCATATGAACCGGTGGCGTCGGCCTGATAAGCGACAATCGGATGAAACGGGATGGGTTCCCCCGTTTCGGCGCGAATCAGGCGGCCCATCACGATGAGACGTTCGCCTGGCTCCGTTTCGCGTGCAAGCTGCAGTCGACTCGCTGGCTGGAGGCCTTCGTACTGCGTCAACAGCGCCACCGTCGCGTCGTCAGCCACACTGACGGCAGGGGGACGCGAGCAGGCCGCGCACAGGAGAGACACTGCCACCAGGAGGCCGCGTCTCAACGTCGACGAGCGACTCAACCCGGTGTCATGACCCATCCGCTCGTTGATCGAGGTCAAGGAGCCGGAGGGCAGGCCTACCGCCCCCATCCTATGTACCAGGCGGCGCCCCGTCAAAGAAACTCACGATTCCCGTCTCCAACGAGTACTCGGCGCCAACCACGAGCAGACCGTCTCGCTGAATCAACCGTTTGAGTAATGCCGATCCGCTGCGAAGATGATTGGCCGACGTCTGAACGTTTTGACGTACGGCCTCCCGAAACAACGCGTTCGGATCTTCGATATGCGGGTCTCTCAGAACCCTCTCGACGGACGGCCGTACCTGGTCGATGATGGAACGAAGGTTAGGTGATTCCTCAATCGGATGGCCCTTCACCGCTTCGAGGGTGGCGGCTATCGCACCGCACTGCGTGTGCCCCAGCACCAGGACGAGTCTCGTCCCAAACTGTGCAGCCGCAAACTCGACGCTCCCGATCTGTGACGGCGTAGCGACATTCCCGGCAACACGGACGACGAAGAGATCCCCCAGTCCCTGGTCGAATACCAGCTCAGCAGGAACACGTGAATCGGAACACCCGAGGATGATGGCAAACGGTTCTTGACCTGCCATCAGCGCCGCTCGGGAGGCGCGGTCTGCGAACCTGGGCTGGGCGGTGCCATTCGCGACAAACCGGCGGTTGCCCTCCCGCAAACGACGGAGCGCCTCGACGGCGGGGATCATCGTTTCATTCTTCGATCGAGCTGTCCACTCACGGCAGACGTTGCGCAAAGAGCCACGTTGCGAAACTCGGTGACCCGTATGCCGCATCCCACGAATTGTGTCCGATACCGGGAAGCTCGGTGTACCTCACTCGACCGCCGGCAGCCTGCAACGCATCGAACATGGCGCTCGACTCCACCACCGGAACCACCTCATCCGACTCTCCATGAAAGACCCATACGCGTGTCGCGCCGAGCCGCCTGGCGAGCACCGTTCTCGGTTGTGGCACGCCGGGAAGCACCGGTTCAAAGAACGGCGCTCCCGTCACCCACCCGCAAATCGGTACCACCGCCGCGAATCGATTGGGGTGATGATAGCTCAGATACCAACTGCCGTGACCGCCCATCGACAGCCCGGTCAAATACAGACGTCGCGCGTCGGTGTTGTAATCCTGAATCGTTTGCTCGAGGGCCGCCATGGCCATCTGGGCGGGGACTCCTCGCCAAAGGGATTCTGCCGGAGCTTGCGGAAACACTGCGATCGCCGGGTACCGCTCCGGGAACCGGCGAATCGCCGGACCCAGGCCGACCTCGGTTTGAATCAGGCCGTCGGCGCCGCGCTCGCCCGCTCCGTGGAGAAACAGAATGACCGGCCACGCCGAGTCTGGATCGTACGCGCGCGGGACATAGACCTGGTAGGAATACGCAGCGCCGGCAACCGTGACCGTCCGGTCCAGAAAACCTGTCTCCACGCGCTGTGCGACTGTCGCCTGAACGCTCGAGACAGCCACGAGCAGCAACGTGAACAGCAATCGCATACCAGCAACACGATGACCCATGTTTTGACTCCTGTGTCACGCCACCGAATACTCCAGCAAGATAGTGCCCGTCTTTTCGTACACCCGGTGGCTTTTGAGCGCGAGTTTCGCCGTCGATGCGGGAGTGGGCAAGAGCGGTACCCCCCCGCCCAGGAGCACCGGTATGATGGCGACCTCGACCGAGTTCACGAGCCCGAGTTCCACCATGCTGCGGAACAGCGAGCCGCCGCCAAACAGCCAGATGTCTCTTCCTGACTTCGTCTTGAGCTGAGAGACAGTCTCTGCCGGGTTGTCTGACACGGTGACCCCGGCACAATCCTGCTGGCGCAACGTGCGGGAGAACACGTACGCCTCCATACCCGGCATGCCTCCACCACCGCTTTGCCCACGGGTTGCCTCGTACGTCTTCCGCCCCAGGAGCACGGTGTCGAAGGACGCCATAAGCGCACCGAAGTCGATGTCCGGATCCATGACGATCCAGTCGCTCTCTCCTTTTGGACCTGCGATGTAGCCATCGAGACTCATCGCCACCGAAAACCGCACCCGCTTCATCGCCTTCCTCCTAAGTATGTCGACGTGACGGTCATCGCGCTTGTCAATGGGTCTCTCGACCAGTGGAGGCCAACGAAACGCCTTCGCCGCGTCACGTCGACACGGACATCGCACGTGCGCACGGGGACGCACGTTATCCGGCCAGCAGCCAGCCGGCGTAGAGCAGATAGCCGGCGAACAGAAGCCCGCCTTCCGCCCGACCGAGTCGCCGACGGATCCCCAACAGCATCGGCAGCAGAGCGGCCAACGCAGCCATTACAGCAAGATCGCGCCACGAAATCGCACCCAATCGCAAGGGCTGCACAATCGCGGTCACGCCCAGGATTCCGAGGATATTGAATATGTTGCTGCCGACCACGTTGCCAATTGCAATGTCACCCTGGCCTCGCAGGGATGCGATGACGGACGTCGCGAGTTCCGGAAGACTCGTTCCGACCGCTACAATCGTGAGTCCGATGGCGGCCTGGCTAATCCCAATCAACGTGGCGAGCCTCACTGCTGACGTAACCAAGAGGTGGCCGCCGACGACGAGCAGCGTGAGCCCGAGAAAGATGAGGCCCACCGCCACGAGGCCGCCAGCGCGTACCTCCGGTGCAACCGATGCGAATTCCTGTTGCACGACTTCGGACTCCCGATGGGCTTCCCAGAACGTAAACCCCGTGTACGACAGCAGCCCAAGCACCAGGAAGCCGCCCTCGACCCGTGACGCCTGCCCGTCGAACATGACGCCGATGAGCACGAGGGATACGACGAGCATGATCGGAGAGTCAACACGGACGACCTTTGCCACCACCGACGCGGGACGAAGCATGGCCGCGAAGCCCAGGATGAGCGCGATATTCGCGATGTTGGAGCCCACCACGTTCCCCACCGAGATGTCGTTGGCGTCAGAGAGCGCGGCGTCCAGCGATACTACCAGCTCCGGCGTGCTCGTGCCGAACGCGACCACCGTGAGCCCGATGGCGAGTGCGGAGATCCCCATACGCGACGCCAGCGCCGAGGCACCGCGAATGAGCCATTCGCCGCCAAAGTACAACATGGCCAACCCGGCTGCTGCCTGGGCAATCGCAATCCACACAGCTCGTCTCCTTGCTGGCCGATGCTCTCCGTATTACTGGCCGGCCACCCGTTGAGGAACATGTGCTAAGCGGTCAGTTGGACGTGGAGCTTTTTGGTCAGTTGTGTTCACGCGCGCCGCGCAAAGTTCTCCATTGGCGCGTCCTGCGTACCGACCGCACGGAACTGCGCGGTCACCCACTCCCCGCTTTCCAGGTAGCGCCCGTCAACGAGCTTAATGTCAGAGGACATGCGTCCGAACGCTTCCAGGGACTTGCGAAACTCTTCCCGGGTGGTCATCGTCTGCCCGCGGCCGTGGTCAACCACTTGCGTCTGTGGCGCAACGAGTTCCGAAGACGCCGAAAAGTCTCCGGCGCTGAACGCCTCATGAGCCCGCCTCAGAATTTCTGCGTTTCCCGCCATGTCTGGGTCTCCTTCCTCAAACGGTCCGTGCTGACGCGCGATTTTCCCGACAGCAGGCCATTCAAATCCAAACATCGAGCGCCGCCGTTCGCGCGCCACCCTCGTGCCCTGTGTTCAACACGCCACGTGGCTCGATGAGCAATACTTTGACTTCATGCTCTGCGCAGGGTTTGTGGCGGACACCTTTGGGCACGATGAACAACTCCCCTTCCGACAGATCGACATGACCGTCGGGCAGGTCAATCCGCAACCTGCCTTCGAGCACCAGGAAAGCCTCGTCCGTATCCTGATGGTCATGCCAAATGAACTCACCCTGGATCTTCGCCACCTTGAACTGATAGTCGTTCAACTCCGCAATGACCCTAGGCTTCCATTGCTCGGTGAACAGGGAGAACTTTTGCTGAAGATTGATCGCCTGGTAGGTCATCCGGCCTCCTTTGCCGCCCGCATGAAACCCGGCCCGTTCGAACTTCGCTTCGATCTGCTCCGTTGAAGAAAAACTCCGTCTGGTCGTGCGAGGCGATGGTGAAGATCGGTGGGTCTATCCGCGACCATTCAGCTTTTTCCCAGTCGGCTTCCAGTCTTTTGGATCGACGGCTTGCACCCGTTGCGCAAAATACCAGTGGTGACCCTCGAGATCTTCGGCGCCATAGCGACGGTCGCCGTAGAACGTCTCCTCGAGGTCGGACACGAAGACCGCACCTGCTTGCTTGGCTCGTTGATAGTGGGCTTCAACATCAGAGACGCGCACGTAGAGATTCCCCACGACATGCTTGGCTCGCTTTGGGCTTTGGTATGCCGGGCCGGGGTGGCCCATCATGACCACCCCACCCTCCAGCTCGATCGCGCTGTGGACGACGTTCCCCTCTGGACTGCGCATGGTCTGCTCCGCGAGTTCCCGGAATCCAAATGCAGCGGTCAGCCATTCCACGGCGGCGGCCACGTCTTCGTAATAGAGATACGGAATGATTCGTGCAGAGCGATCTTCAGAGTCCGATGACATTGTCTCCTCCGGTCACGCGGCGATGTCGACGCACGCATACGACCCCCGCCCTCGCTGCAGTGCGCCCTGTTCGGTTCGCTCGGCGCGGCAGCGGACTATCTCGTCGTTTGCGCTCCCGATGAGTTCAGCGACGGCATCCGCCTGCCCGCTACGGGGTCACCCGCAAAACGCGCTCCACAGCCGCCAGCGTGAGATCTACGTCGCGGTCAGTCGTGCGATGGTTGCAGACGGAGATCCGCATCGCTCGCTTGCCGTTCCAATCGGTGGCCCCAAACCACGCGGTTCCGTCCGCACGAATCGCTTCCGTCACCGCATCGGTCCGACGATCATGGTCGCCGTCTTTCCCGAGGAACCGCACGAGTCCCTGATTCATTCGCGCTGGAGACAACACTTCAGCGCCCGGAAGCGCACCGATTTCCCGAACGAGCCGCTGGGCCAACCGGCAACCCTCATCCACAATGCGCGCGATGCCGTCTCTCCCGAGCGTGCGGAGGGCGGCATATGTCACTACGCCGCGCGGTCGACGCGACCACTCCGGATTCCAGTTCATCTGGTCCCGGCCGGCGCCGTCCGGCGGGATGAAGTAGCCCGCAGTGATGGACATTGCCGCATGATGCGCCTCGCGGTCCTTCACGAAGGCAAAGCCGTGGTCGAACGGAAGCTGAAGCCACTTATGCCCATCGGTTGCCCACGAATCAGCCAGGTCGCACCCTCGAAGGGTGTCGCGCTGCGCCGGGCTCGCGTTCATCCACAGACCAAAGGCGCCATCGACATGTACCCAGGCTCCCGTGGCGTGCGCCAGCGCGCAGGCCTCCTCGAAAGGGTCTGCGGCACCGGTATTCAGGTCCCCAGCCATGAGGCACAGTATCGTCGGACGGCTCGGCGCGGCGCTGAGCGCGCTCTCCAAACTCCCAAGGTCGAGCCGCCCATCGGCGTCGAGTTCCAGCGAGACCAGCGCGTCCGATCCCAGCCCGAGGAACCGCATGGCGCGGATCAATGATTCGTGGCGATGGACACCGGTGAGCACACGAAGTGCGGGGGCGCCGTAGAGGCCCTGCCGACCGACGTCGATGCCCCGGTCGCGCAAGAGCCGCTCGCGTGCAGCCGCGAGCGCCGTGAAGTGGGCCATCTGACAACCGGTCACCATGGCGAACGAGCACTCTCTTGGCAGTCGAAGGACGTCCTTGAGCCACTCGCCGGCGACCTCTTCGAGCACAGCAGCGGCCGGACTGCATTGATAGATCGCACCATTCTGTTCCCAGGTGGATACGATCCAGTCGGCAGCGATGGCGCCGGGTATTGAACCACCGATGACCCAGCCGAAGAACCGCGGCCCCCCGGAGGCCACGACGCCATCACGTGTATCACGCACGAGTTCGTCGAGCACCCGGACCGGCTCGACACCGGCTTGCGGAAGCGGGACGTTGAATCGGCCGAGTAGCTCATCATAGGCGGCGCGCGCCGCAACGTGCGTACGGTCCAAACCCTCGTACAGATCGATCGCGCGCTCGGCCGCTTTCTTCAAAACGGTCGTGTCAGACATCAGACTTCCCGGGTTTCCCCGCCGCTCAGTGACTGGACTCAACACACGGAACCTCCACGAGGTGCTGCGGCAAGTCGACGGCGCGATGAGCCGCCGAACATGCCTCGCCAACCGGCAAGCTGAATGATGGCGACCATCAGCAGCCGAACTGCCGCAAGTGATGATCCAGGTGACGGTACGACAACACCGCCCAGTCTCGCGCCGTCATCTTCCCGAAGAGCGGGTGCCGCGGCCACGCGCTTTGCCCCTGCATCTGCGAAAACCGCTCGATGAGTCGTAGCAGCTCGGTGCGGTCGGACTCCCAGGAGCCGGGGTCTGTGGTAAACGCCTCGCGGGGACCCTTCGCTTTGCCCTTGGGCCATGGCAACACATGAATCAACAGGTATCTCATGGGAGCATAGCGTAACGGCCCATGCGGCTCTGCCGTACTGATCTCCCCCAGGCCCATCCGCAGCTGGTCCGCTGCATGGCACACCATCTGGGTGACCTCCATCTTACCCCAGCGACCGGTGCTCTCCGGCGTCAATCGCATGATCCGAGCGACGAGTTCTTGGCGTGCGGTCGGCTCCCACAGAGACTTCATCGATTTGTCCTCCTCCCGCGGAACCCTATCGCGGCCAGTCTGAGGGGCGTGCTAACGAAGGCGAGCTAAGAAGTGCTCATAGTCCTGCACGAACAAGTGCTTGCCGCGAGCTAGCACCTCAGAGCCCTTCCTGTTCAAGCCGGCGCTGTTGCCCACGCACGCCGCCAGGATACTTGGCATTTAGCTCACCGTTGGCCTTGAGAGTCCGCCAGTACGGCGTCACGCGCTTCTTCCCCGCGGCTAGATCCTCTCCAGCAGCACCAGCCGCAATGCGGGCGTGCATTCCGGTAACGATGGGACACGCAGTGGTGGCGCGGTGGCGCCGGGCCAGCAACTCCCGAACGTGGTTGATCGTGGTGACCTTGCCTTTGGGGACACTGCGCATCACTGCGTGCACCTCGCTTGGTGCCGGCAAGACGATCGTGCCAGGCCCCCACCGCCGCAGCATGCCGCCGGTGAGCCGCTGCACGA
>JBFHWR010000095.1:0-11911 GCA_041599395.1 Gemmatimonadales bacterium
ATCAAGATCCGAGATCTCAAGAAGGAGATCGATGACCGGCTCGAGCAGACGGACACGCGCCAAATCGAAGTGCTGGGCGCCGCCGTGCAAAACTCGTTGAGCGGAGTGGAGCAGGAGATCTACCAGGTCAAGAACCAGAGCAACCAGGATCCCCTGAACTTTCCCATCAAGCTGAACAACAAGCTGGCAGCTCTCATGGGAGTGGTTGAACGCGGAGAAGCGCGCCCCACGGATCAGTCTCGGCGTGTGTTCGATCACCTTTCCGGGTTGCTGCAGGCCCAAATCATCGAAATGAACACGATCATCCAACGTGATGTGGCTCGCTTGAATTCGCTCCTCCAAGGAGAGGATCTGGAGCCCATCGAGATCGATCGTCCGGTCGGGACGAGCTAGGGATTGGAGAGTGGCGAGTGGCGATTTGAGAGTGGAGATTGATTCTCCACTCTCCAATTGCCAATCTCCAATCTCCAATCTCCACTCATCCCCTCCGCGTGACCGCAGTCACAGCGCATTTCCTCTGCTCCCCATTCCTTAATTACGTCAACCTCAGACGACCCTACCCCTGCCACGAACCGGGTTGTCTTTTCGAACTACGGGAGGTTTTGAGATGTCTGCCTTCTCGATCTCGGCGCAGACGCTGCTGCAGGGCTTCTATTCCCTGTTCTGGATTGCGGTCGTACTGGATGTCGGGTCGCCGACCCTGGATTTACGGCGGATGCCCGCATGGAGTGCCGCTGAGGCGATCATTGCAGCCGTGTTGATTTTCACCCTCGCCATCGTCATCGGCACGATGATGCACACGCTATCGCGACATCTGTTCCGCCGACAAAAGGACGAGTGGTCGACGACGGTACTGCTGAGTCCCAGCGTCATGGACCGGTACAAGCGGCTTGGCTTGACATCGGCCCTCCTCGAACTCGGAGGAACCACCTTCGACGACCTCGGTGAAGCAGACGGGTATGAGAGACGCCGCCGAGCAGGGGACATCATGCATGGAATCGTCTACGGCGTCATGTCCCGCGCACCACACGTGTACCGGTCGATTCAGATTTACCGAGACCAATACCGCATGGCGCGTGGGTTCATCGTGCCCTCGATCATTCTCGCGTTCGTGCTTCCGATCTGGGAGCCCGTAGCGCAAATCCAAAGCGGTGTGATGGTCGGACCGCTGAACTTGGTAGGGGTGCAGCTCTTTTTCCTGGGTATTCTGCTTGCCTCAATTACTTTCATGACGTTCCGCGAGCGCTCATATCGCTATGCGGCCGCCCTGACGCGGGCGTTCGTCGTCATCCAGATGACATCGGCCAAACCCTCGATAGCGGACGTATCTGCCATCCGAGCGGCGTGATCACCTTGCTGCGCCTGTCAGCGATTCCCTGTACCCTCGGCCCCCTGAAACTTTTGGGGGCCGTGTTTCGTCGTGAGACATTGAGGAGGGTACAATGCTCGGGATCGATCTGTTGTGGCTCGGGTTGACCGGCGCTGCCAGCATTGCCGGTTACATCAAGACACGCCAATTCGTTCGAAAGAGGCTCCGCTTCGTTGACGCGGTTGCGAAGCCGTCGACACCATTGATTGCCGGAACCGCGGCAGCACTGGTCGCGGGTCCCCTGATGGTGATTCTCCCCATCGTCACAGCGACGTCGGGGGTGCTGTTCGGCCTTGGAGTCGGCGCCGGAGTCCTGCACGGGAGCAAGGATCACAAGCGGCTCCCTGGGGGATGAGGGGATCCTACTCGAAGGCACGGGATTCGGGCCCGCCTCACTGAGGTGGGCCTTTTTTTGGGAAATGTTCGGTCTTGGCTCTTGCCGGATCCCGTTGCGGGCGTATCGTTAGCCGATCCGTTACCTAACCGTGATGAGGGTGAAGCCCATGCAGCCCGATCAAGAGCGACGCTCCCGACTGGATAGGCGGAACAGTGACTTACGTAGCTCGGACGAACGCCGCGTTCAGACCCGCCGGATGGTGACCGCTTGGGTGGCGAACGACCGGCGGCTGGTCCGGGATCGGCGGCAGGGTCGCGATAGGAGAGCCGCGGATCGACGTAACGGGAACGAGCGACGCAATGTGGGCGTTGGCAGCGCCGCGGCGGCGCGATAGCCCCGAACTAGGTACGGGCCAGCTGCACGCGCGCGTCCACAGCAGTAATGCCGCTGTGGTACGCGAACACCGGGTTGATGTCCATCTCCCCAATGGCCGGGTGCCTGACGGCCAGCTGTGACACCCGGAGAATCAGTTCTGCCAGGGCAGCGAGATCCCGAGCCGGCTGTCCTCGGACCCCCTCCAAGAGCTTCAACATCTTCACGTCCCGGATCATCTCGTCTGCTTCGCGGTCCTCGAGCGGGCAAAGCCGCAGGACGACGTCGCGCATGACCTCGACATAGATGCCGCCCAGTCCGAACATCACCATGGGTCCAATGCGCGGAAGCCGCGTCACGCCGACGATGGTCTCGGTCCCGGGCTCCGCCATCGCCTGAACCAAAATGCCTTCGACGGCGGCTCCTGCTGCACTGGCAGCAACCTCTCCAACCAGCGAACGGACCGTACGAGCGGCCGCCGCCTTGGTACCGACACCCAGCTTGACGCCACCGACGTCGGTCTTGTGAATGATCTCCGGGCTGACGGCCTTGAGGGCCACGGGAAATCCGATCGTCGCGGCGGCTTCGGCGGTCGCGGTGGCAAGATTGTTCGACTCGTTGGCGGACACAAACGACCACGCGGGAACCGGAACGCCATAGGCCTCGAGCACGCGCAACGAGTCCGGTTCGCTCAACTTCGCCCGGCCCGCCGTTCGCGCTGCCTGAACCAGGCGAGCGACCGCGTCGTCGTCGGTGTCAAATGCGACGATCGATCCCTGCGGCCGGTCTTTTCTCGATCGGTAGCGCCACGTGGCGCCAAGGGCCCGGGCGGCGGATTCGGGGAAGATGAAGGCGGGCACCTTCGCCTCGTGCAACTCAGCGACACCCGCCGGCAGGCCCTGCCGCCCCATGAGTACCGCGAGGAGCGGTTTCTCGGGATGGCGCTCGTTCACCCGGACGATGGCGGCGGCGACATCCTTGGTTTGAATACCCAATGGTGGGACAAATGCGGCTATCGCAGCGTCGATGTTGGGATCGTCGAACACGCAGTTCAAGGCAAACTCATAGCTCTCCGCAGTCGCGCTGGCGATCAGGTCAACGGGATTCCTCACGCTTGCCTCTTCAGGGAGCCGCGACCGCAGTCTTTGCTCCGTGTCGCCGTGGAGATCGGCGACATGAAGCCCATTGGCTTCGCAGGCATCCGCGATCATGATTCCGGGACCGCCGGCGTTGGTGACGACGGCCACCCGGTTCCCTTCGGGGAGCGGCTGGTTGGCAAACACCATGGACACGTCAAACAGCTCTTCCACCGAATGCACGCGGATGGCTCCCGCCTGCGCGAGTATGGCGTCCGTGGCCAGGTCCGATCCCGCGAGGGCGCCCGTGTGAGATTGCGCTGCCCGCGCGCCGGCGCCCGTGCGGCCCGATTTCACGACGCAGATGGGTTTCGCGGGTGTAATGCGCTTTGCCAATTCCACGAATCGGGCGGGGTTGCCAAAGCTCTCGAGATACATGAGCACGACACGCGTATCGGGATCGCTTTGCCAATACTCCAGGAGATCGTTGCCACTCACATCGGCTTTGTTGCCAACAGATACGAATGTGGACACGCCTATACCGAGGCTTTCGGCGTAGTCGAGCACCGAAAGCCCCATGGCGCCGGATTGGCTCATGAACGCAACCGGTCCCGGCGGTGGCATGGACGGCGCGAATGTGGCGTTCATGGACACGGTGGGCCGGGTATTGATCACTCCCATGCAGTTCGGTCCGATCATTCGGATCCCGTGACCACGAACGAGTTCCGTGAGCGCCTGCTCCCGCTCGATCCCTGCACCGCCGACCTCTTTGAATCCGGCAGAAATCACCACGAGGCCTCGTACGCCCGCTTCGACGCATTCGCGGGTGACGGCGAGGACGACGTCCTTTGGGACCACGATCACGGCCAGGTCGGGCGGGTCGGGAATCGCCTTGACCGATGAATAGGCTCGTATGGAATGAATGGCATTCGCGTGGGGATTGACCGGATAAATCGGTCCCTGAAATCCCAGATCCAGCAGATTGTGGACGATTTGCCAGCCGATGGTGTTCGGCTGGCGGGACGCGCCGATAACGGCAATCGAGCTCGGCGAGAGAATGGAGTCTAAAGAAGACGTCACGAACGGATCAGTCGGGGCCTGGACAAGTCGCGTATGATCTTATGACAATTCCGGTTCATGTACACCCTGCTCAGACTGATTCAAAAGTTGATCGGCGCCCTGAACTCCGATGGCACCCCGGCCCAGGTCGGGGCAGGTATCGCCGTGGGCACCATTTTCGGTCTGACTCCGCTCGTCAACTTGCACAACCTCCTGGCCCTCATCCTGGTACTCCTGTTCAGGGTGTCGCTTCCGGCCGTGACGCTTGGGTGGCTGGTCTCCATTCCCTTTGGATTTGCGTTGGACCCGTTGTTTGACGGGATCGGAAACAGCATCCTCGATCTGCCCGTACTCGAGTCGACGCTCCGAACGATCACCAATACGCCCATTCTCGCTCTCACGAACGTGAACAACAGCGTGGTGCTCGGCAGCGTGGTGGTGTGGATCGTCAGTGTGCTTCCAATGTATGCGCTAGCCCGGTGGGGTGTCGCGCTGTACCGGCGGACGATCTACGCGCGCGTGCGTCAAACCAAATTCTATCGTGCTGTACGCGCCTCCAAGGTCTACAACGTGTATCGCCTGTTCCGCCCCGAACTATGATAACGCGCCTATTTCGTTGGACCGCGATCGTACCGCTCAGCCTGCTACTGTTGTTGCTCGTGGTGTTGTGGCTGCTGTATGTAGACCGGTTCGTGCAACACACGGTTGAAGATTACGGAGCCGATCTCGTGGGGGCGCGCGTAGACGTCGAGCGCGCGGACTTGAGGCTGGGTGAGGGGAGGGTCTCACTCTCCGGACTCGCGGTTGCCAACCCCGATTCGCCAATGCGGAACCTGCTCGAGGCTCGCGAAGTGGTTGCAGACATCCGCATGCAGCCGCTCCTCACCAAGAAGTTGGTGGTTCAGGAAATCGCCATACGGGGACTCCGTTTCGGAACCGAGCGAAGCACATCGGGAGCGCTGGACCCACCGAACCCCTCGAGTGGACGACTGATGCGGGAGATTGCCGAGTGGCGAGAGGCGTTGCGCATCCCGCCGCTCAATCTCGGGTCGCTGGGCAAGGTGATCAATGTGGCTGGCATTGCCGCGGACAGCCTCGAGAGCATCCGGCTCGCTCGCGCGACCCTCGCGTTTGCCGATTCCGCGAGACGGGAATGGGAGTCCCGGCTCGTGGCGCTCAACCCTGCGCCCACGATCGACACCGCGCGCGTGCTGATCGATCGGTTGCAGTCCGCCAATCCCCTGCGACTCGGGGTGACGGGGACCGCTCAGCTCATCACCTCGAGCCGGCAGGTGTTGACCGGGATGACGCAGCTTCGGTCCGGCCTGGCGCAGCTGGACAGCAGCGTGCAATCGGGACTCCAGACGCTTGGCGGCACCGTTCGGCAGTTCGATGCGGCCCGGGACCGGGACTATCGCTACGCACGGAGCTTGCTTCGGCTCCCGTCGTTTGAGGCGCCGGACCTTTCGCTGGCGATCTTCGGAGAAGCTGCCGCGGCGCGCCTGACGTCTGTGCTCTACTGGTTTCGCCGAGCGGAAGATGTCCTTCCTCCCGGTCTGCAGCCGCGACGCTTTCTGGGTCCAAAACGGGCCCGCCGCCCCGGTACCACAGTGACCTTCCCCAAACCGGGGGAGTATCCTCGCTTCCTGCTAGAACAAGCGGAGTTTGATTTTTCCCTCGAAGGCGCCGGAGCGGCGGCGGGGAACTATGTCGGCAGTCTGGCGGGAGTGACCACCGCGCCGGCACTCTACGGAAGGCCCATGGTTGCCACGGTTGCAAAGTCAGGTGGCCCAGCCTCTGTCGGCAACGTCACGGTGCGAGCCGTCGTGGATCATACGGGTTCGGTGGTGAGGGACTCGCTCCGAGCGGTCATCGAGCGCATCCAGCTCCCGGTCCTCACGCTTCCGCGGATTGGCGTGCAACTGGCCTTGGGACAGGGGACGAACCAGCTCTCTCTTCAGCGTGAAGCCGGACGCTTGTCGGGTCACTGGATGTGGAAATCCGACGAGATCTCGTGGACCCGCCTCACAACAGGCGACAGTCTGGTTGTGCAAGGGGTGGAGCCGCGGATTCGCGATCTTCTCTGGCGCACCGTCTCGTCCGTCCGCACGGCGGACATTGACATTGGGATTTCAGGTTCGGTATCCCGTCCGGAGCTGGACATCAGGTCGAACGTGGGTCGAGAGATCGTACAGAGCTTTCGGGCCGAGTTGGGACGGGAGATTGCCCGGGCCGAACGTGAGGTTCGCGCAGAAGTCGATCGTCTCGTGGCCCCGCGTGTTGCAGAGGTCCGTCAGCGCGTCGCAAATATCGAAGGCGATATCGCGCAACGGATTGGCGTGGACCGCGAGCGCGTCGCGGAACTGAGAGGCGAGCTGGAGGTGGCGCTCCGCCGCTGGGCGATGAGGTGAGAGTGGAGAGTGGAGAGTGGAGATTGGAGATTGGAGATTGGCGAATCACCGCCCTTCATTCTCCATTCTCCATTCTCCAATTCCTAGGCCGGCTGCTTTTCTTTCTCGTGCTGGCGATCGCGTTTTCGCATGGGGACGAACCTCCGCTCGTCACGTCCGAGATAGATCTGCCGCGGGCGGGCAATGCGCTGGTCAGGATCGTCGAGCATCTCCTGCCATTGAGCGAGCCATCCGGGCGTTCGGCCGATGGCAAACAGCACGGGGAACATGTCAACCGGGAATCCCATGGCCTCGTAGATGATCCCGGAGTAGAAGTCGACGTTGGGGTAGAGCTTGTGGGAAACGAAGTAATCGTCCTCCAACGCGATTCGTTCCAGCTCGAGGGCGATGTCGATGAGTGGATTCTTTCCGGTGACCTCGAACACCTCATCCGCTACCCGTTTGATGATGCTGGCACGCGGGTCGTAGTTCTTGTAGACGCGGTGCCCAAACCCCATGAGCCGAACCTCTTTGTTCAGCACGCGCTTGATGTAGGCCGGGATGTTCTCGACGCTTCCGATCTCGCGCAACATTCGCAAGACCGCCTCGTTTGCGCCGCCATGCAGCGGACCATATAACGCGGCTGCGGCCGCTGCCATCGCGCTGAACGGATCACTTTCACTCGATCCCACACTTCTCATCGCGCTGGCCGAGCAATTCTGCTCGTGATCCGCGTGCAGAATGAACAACACATCCAGCGCCTTCTCGAGCACCGCGTTGGGCGTGTAGCTGACCTCCGTGGTCTTGAACATCATACTCAGGAAGTTACCCGTGTATGACAGCTCGTTATCCGGGTATACGTACGGCAACCCGGTGATATGCCGGTACGCAAATGCCGAGATCGTCGGCGCCTTGGCAATCAACCGCTCGATCTGATGGCCGCGGCAGTCTTCCTCGTGAATGCGTTTTGCGTCTTTATAAAAAGTGGACAAGGCGGCAACCGTACTCACGAACATACCCATGGGGTGCGCGTCGTAGCGAAAGCCATCCATGAATTTCTTGACGTTTTCATGAAGGAACGTGTGGTGGGTGATCCCATACGTCCAATCCGCCATCTCCGTGGGAGTCGGAAGCTCTCCGCGCAGCAGCAGGTATGCCGTCTCGAGGAAATTGCTCTCCTCAGCGAGTTGCTCGATGGGATAGCCGCGATAGCGCAGGATCCCCTTTTCGCCATCGATGAACGTGATTCGGCTCTTACACGACGCCGTATTGGTAAACCCCGGATCGTAGGTCATCAGTCCGAAATCGTCGTCGTCGACCTTGATCTCCCGCAGAGCCAGCGCCCGGATGGTGCCGTCTTCGACGGGGACCTCGTACGTCCGACCGGTCCGGTTGTCCGTGATGCTTATGCTGTCCTTTGCCACTGTTGCCTCGGGTGAGTGTTCTAGGAGGGGCGACCGATCAAAGATACTCAGGATGTTGTCTGGTCGTTAGGCTCTCCGCTCCGCTGTCATTCCATCCCCGCGCTCAGATACTTCGCCGGGATCTCGGCGTCGGCGCCGACACCCCGCCAGAAAATATTGACGATCCACCAGCGGTCGTTGTCCCACATGAGCTGGATGCTGTTGATTCCCCGTTGAAAGACCTCGCCGTCCGGCGTTCCACGGGAATCGTAGGTTGAAAACACGTGCGCGATGCTCTCGAACCGCTCGGTCACGCGCCCGATTTCTCGCTCGTAGAACCCGTTTTGCTCGAGCTGTGGCCCTGCCGCCTCAATGTAGTCCTCGACCGTCCAGACTCGCGCCTGGCCCGTGGAGCTGTTCTGCGGGATGAACGTCGGGATCAACCGCGCCTCGGGTACGTGCAGTGAGCGGAATCGATCCCAATCTCGTGTTTGGCCGGCTGGGCCCGAGATCACGTCATAGAGGGCCGCGATGATTGCATCGATCGACTCCACGTCGGCCGGATCGGGGGCCGGCACGCTGCCACCGGTCGGTGCCGCCACGGAATCCCGTTCCTGGGAGTGCAGCGGTGCGCCGACCATCAGCGCTGCGCCCACCGCGACCGTCACTCCTCGCACGGGTCTTTTCAGCAACGGCAGCATTGTCCCTCCTTCCGGTCTGCGACGATCACTGGCGATTGGCCTGGGGGAATGGTACCTGGAGCCGTCCACGCTGTCTATGCGCGGGGCAGCGGTCGCATCACGACTATTCCGGAGATATCTTGTGACGCATCTGTTCACACTACATGGAGGCTTGATGTTCCCACTTCACCGGACTGCGCCGGCCGTCTTGCTGAGCGTGGCCGCATGCGCATCTTCGCAACCGAGGTACGTGACGGGCGACGTCGAGTTCGCCGCTTCCGGCAGCAGCCCAAACCTCTTCGCGACGGATGATGGGCGAGTTCTGCTTACGTGGCTCCAGGAGGCGGGTCCTCGCCGCTGGGCGTTGCGATTTGCATCTCGCCAGGACGGAAGCTGGTCCTCCCCAACGACGATCCACGAGGGCGACCGATTCTTCGCGAACTGGGCCGATTTCCCCTCGATCGTCGAACAGGCAGACGGAAGTTGGATCGTCCATTGGCTCGAGAAGACGGCGAGCAATACGTACGCCTATCACGTCAAACTCGCCGTGTCGCAGGATCGCGGGAAAACGTGGAGCAGTCCGATCGTACCACACCGCGACGACAGCCCCCGGGAGCACGGGTTTGTCTCGATGGTTCCGTGGCAGGACGGAACGGCGCTCGTGTGGCTCGACGGACGGAAGATGACGAGTGCGGACGGGGCTGCCGAGCGGGGGCACATGGATACGGGTGAGATGAGCATTCGTGCGACCACGGTTGGCGAGGGTGGCGCGCTTGGAGAGGACGTGCTCATCGACGGGAGAACCTGCGAATGTTGCCAAACCTCACTCGCCGTGACCTCCAGTGGCCTCGTGGCGGCCTATCGTGACCGCAGTGACTCCGAGATCAGAGACATCGCGGTTGCGCGGCTGGAGCAGGATGGTTGGACTGAGCCGACACCGGTGCACGACGATGGGTGGTACTACCCCGGGTGCCCTGTGAACGGACCGCAGCTATCGGCAAAGGGGACGACGGTTGTGGTCGCCTGGTTCACAGCCCCGGAGCAACAGCCCGCCACATACGTCGCGTTCTCTCATGATGCCGGAGTGTCGTTCGACGATCCTGTCCGAGTTGACGAGGGAGATCCGCTCGGGCGGGTCGACGTCGAGTTGCTCGAGAACGGCGATGCCATGGTTGTCTGGTTGGAGCGCACCGCCCAGGCGGCGGCGATTCGGGCGCGGGTGGTGGGTCGCGACGGACGTTCCGGCAGCGCGTGGAACGTCGCGACCACGTCGGAGTCCCGTGCCAGCGGGTTTCCGCGGATGGTGCGAGCCGGCAACGAGATGGTCTTTGCCTGGACGCTTGTGGGGCCCGATGGAGGAGTGAGGGTGGCTGCTCAACGCGAAAGCGGGGCTGGACGTTGACCGTTCGGGAGGCCCCGTCGCTTTTTCGCGTCGTCGTCGCGTTCCTCGCACTGCTTGCGGGACTGATCGTCGGCGCACGCGGGGCCGGCCCCGTTCCCCCGATCGGGCCGCTGTTGGATCCGGCACATGGAGTCTGGTCGGTCGCGCGCGGCGCCGCCTTGCCGCGCAGTTTCGAGGCGGTGATTCCCCAACTCGAGGGCGACGTCCACGTGGAGTACGACCGGCGTGGGGTCCCTCACCTCTGGGCCACCTCGATCGCTGATGTCATGCGCGCGCTCGGCTACGTCGTGGCGCGTGATCGCCTGTTTCAGATGGAGTTGCAGACCAGGGCAGTTGCCGGTCGATTGACGGAGTTAGTCGGTGAGGGTGCACTGTCCCTCGACAGAGAGCAGCGGGAGCTTGGTCTTGCACGAAGCGCGGATGCCGTGTTCGCCGGTCTCGACTCGGCCTCCCTTGTCGGCCGTTCGGTCATTGCGTATGCACAGGGGGTAAACGCGTGGATCGCACAGATGACGCCGCGCGATCTGCCGTTTGAATACCACTTCCTTGGCGCGCGCCCGCAGCCGTGGGAACCCGTGCACACGGCGTATCTCTTGAAGCGCATGGGGTACACGCTTGCATACAGCAGCCACGAACTGTGGCGCGTCCGCGTGGAAGAACTGATTGGCGAAGAAGCCGCCGCCGCGTTGTTCCCCGCGAACAATCCGATCCAAGAACCGATTCAGCCCAATGGACGAAACGGGCCGCGGTTTGATTTCCGTGAGCTACCGCCTGCCGCAAACATCGCCTCGCCGTTGTCCCGATCGACGGCGCTTCGTCGTCTCCCCACCGATAATGGGGCAGGGGTCTTCTTCGGGTGGGATGGGAGCTCTGAGCGATCGTTTCCTGGGATCGGGAGCAACAACTGGGCGGTCTCGCCAGGACGGACTGAATCAGGCCACGCGTTGCTGGCAGGTGATCCGCATCTCAGTCTCACACTGCCGTCGATCTGGTACGAAGCTCATCTGGTTGTTCCCGGCGAAATGGACGCGTACGGTGTGACCATCCCCGGCTCGCCCGGCATCATCATCGGATTCAACCGCAAAACTGCGTGGAGCATGACGAACACGGGCGCGGATGTGTTGGATTTCTTCCGGGAACAACTCGACGATGCCGTTCGCCCCACGCGGTATCTCGTGGACGGTGAATGGCGCACGCTGGACAATGTTTTGGAAGAGTATCGCAACCCGGCAGGCGAGGTCATTGCAACGGACACGATGTATTTCACCCATCGGGGTCCCCTGCTCGAGACCGAACACGGCCCGCTTTCCATGCGCTGGACCGTGCTCGAGGACACCCGCGCCACCGAGTCGTTGCTGAAGGGAAGCCGGGCATCGTCGGTTCAGGATTTCTTTGACGCCACCGAGACGTTTCTGGCTCCCGCCCAGAACATGATTGTGGCGGACGACGAGGGCAGCATCGGCATCCGGTCGACTGGATGGTATCCGCGCAGATCCGATGACAACGGTTGGTCTATCCGAGATGGAACCACGAGTGCTTCCGATTGGCAGGACGCGTGGTCGCTGGCGAAGTACCCGGCGTCGCTCAACCCACCGCAGGGATTCCTCGCCTCGGCAAATCAACAGCCCAAGGATCCGCGTGTTGATGACGACTTTTTGGGAGTGAACTGGCCGTCTCCTTGGCGGGCACTCCGGATCAATGCGTTGTTGCGGGCGGATTCGCAGGTGACTCCCGATGCGATGCGCCGCTATCAAACGGATCCGGGCAACGCTCGCGCGGACTGGTTTGCTCCACTGTTCCTCGACGCTGCTCGATCCGCGCTC
>JBFHWR010000096.1:0-11908 GCA_041599395.1 Gemmatimonadales bacterium
GGGTCGGGGCATGACCTGCACGTCGATCGTGAATCTCGTCATTGTCACGTGTCCAACCGTTTTCGTCGTTGACGCGTCGCATTGAAATCGTGCAGGACAACCGGCTGCGACGGCGCCGCGTCGTCGTCGGCCAGCTCGTGGTCGTGCTGTTCAAGACGGCTTTCGACTATGGCGCGAGCGAAGCCGTAGGCAAAGTACGCGATGCCCAGCGGAAAGAAGAAAATGTCACGGGCCCATATGGCAAACCCGAGCACGATGAGGTAAAAGATCAGACCCATGATGCCCGACCGGCTGCGCACGCCAAGACGGGGAAGTCTCGCGTAATGCACGTTGCTCAGCATACCGAGACTCAGCATGATCATGAGAAGGATCAGCAACTGCGGCCATGGCCAGCCACTCAACTGTGACTGGTAGAATTCCGTCAGCGTGAATGGGTAGTAGACCGCGAGCGTCATTCCCGCTGCGGGGGACGGCAATCCGGTGAATCCCCGGGACGAGCTTTCCCGGTGCAGCATGTTGTACCGCGCGAGCCGGACGGCCACGGCGCCAATGAAGGCGAAGGAGAACACCCAGGCGAAACCGCCCTGTGCCGAAAACTGGAGGAAGTAAATGAGCGCGGCGGGTGCCACGCCAAAGCTGACGAGATCCACCAGCGAATCGAGCTCGGCCCCAAACCGACTTCCCGTATGACTCATGCGGGCGAACAGGCCATCCATCATGTCCAACGCGCCGGCGAGGACAATCCACCAGCTTGCAAGGTAAAACTCGCCCCGCGATGCGAGCACGATAGACCACACGCCAAAGAAGAGATTGGCCAGCGTGAAGATGCTCGGCACGACAATGATCACGCGTCCAACACGACCCCGCCGCCGTCTCCCTCCGCGCGCCATGTCAGTCCCACTCCGCGATGACGGTGTGCCCGGCCCTGGTGCGATCTCCCACGCCAACGGAGACGCGCGCCGTGGTGGGGAGCAGCGTATCCACGCGTGAACCAAACCGGATCATGCCGAGCCGAGCCCCTTGCCGGACCACCTCGTCCACCGCCGCGTCGGTCACGATCCGGCGGGCAATGAGGCCCGCGATCTGGCGAACGAGCACGCGACCGTGCGTCGTTTCGATGCCGAGCGCCATTTGTTCGTTTTCGGTGCTCGCTTTGTCGCGTGCGGCGTTCACGAACGTGCCCGGCCGGTAACGCCGATACCGAACGGTTCCGGAAACGGGATGCCGATTCACATGCACGTCAAACACGTTCATGAACACCGAGACCTGCGTGGCCGAACCGTCGATGAATTCCCGATCGTCGACATCCCGTACGCTGACCACCTTTCCGTCGGCTGGCGCGATGACCAGGTTGTCGCCCCTGGGCCCGGCACGCGGGGGATCGCGAAAGAACCACGGGATCCACAACGCGACGATCGTCCATCCGCCCGGCACCATGAGCCACCAACCGCCGCCCGCCAGCCAGGCCACTCCCGCCAGTGTGACGAGCCCCCCGCACGCGATGATAACGAAGGGAACACCTTCGGGCGCGATCTTCAAGCGTCGTCCGGCAGGGCCGTGCCGGTGATGCGTTGATACGCGTCGAGGTAGCGCACGCTGGACGCGCGAACGATTTCCCACGGTAACGGCGGGGCGGGGCTGTTGCCGTCCCATTCACCGCGTCGCTTTTGCCCATCCAGATAATCCCGAATGGGCTGCTTGTCGAAACTTGGCTGGCTCCGGCCAGGCGTGTACCGATCCGCGGGCCAAAACCGGGAGGAATCGGGCGTCAGCAACTCGTCGATCACGAGGAGCTCGCCCGCCGGTGTGAGGCCGAACTCGAATTTCGTGTCCGCGATGATGATGCCTCGCCGCGCCGCCCGCGTGCGCCCAGCTTCATACAGCGCAAGGCTCAAGTCGCGCAACCGGTGCGAAAGATCCGCCCCGAGTTCATGCTCCAAGCGCGCAAACGTGATGTTCTCGTCGTGCCCGCTTTCGGCCTTGGTCGCAGGTGAGAAGATCGGCGGATCGAGGGCAGCGCTCTCAACCAGACCCTTGGGAAGCAGTTCTCCGGCGAGCGTGCCGTGCTGCGCGTATTCCTTCCACGCAGATCCGGAGAGGTAGCCCCGGACGACGCATTCGAACATGACCGGCTGCGCCCGTCGGACCAGCGTCGCCCGACCGGTGATCTGCTCGCGGTGCGACCGAAGCACGGGGACGTGCTCGATGATCTCGTCCGCGGTGGCGCTCATGAAGTGATTCGGCGCGATCGACTCGAGTTCCCGAAACCAGAACGCGCTCATCTGTGTCAGCACGGCACCCTTCCGGGGAATCGGCTCGGCGAGGACAACGTCAAATGCGCTCACGCGGTCGCTGGCTACCAAGAGCAGCGTCTGCTCATCAACGGTGTACACGTCACGCACTTTCCCCCGGCGTAACAGTTCGAGGGGGAGCGCGCTCTCAATGAGTGTTGGGGAGCTCATACGGTAATCGAGGCCTCGTCTGGTGGATGAAAGGATGTCAAATCGTCGAGGAGGTGTTGCACGGGACCCTCGACGAAGTCGTCAACTTGCTGCGGTGCGCGTCCGATATACAGCTCCGGTTTCAACTCGGCGCGCAAGGTGTTGACGTCGAGCATGTGTAATGCCGGGTCGTTGGCAAGCCGCGTGAGTAGGTCGTTCTCGCCCCCGCTGTCGACGGACGCACTGACCTCGCGGCTGTGGTGCTGGATGATACCGTGGATGGTTTGACGGTCTCCACCCCGTTCCACTGCTTTGAGCATCCATCGTTCGGTGGCCATGAATGGCATGACCTCGTCGACGTGGCGCTCGATGACGGCCTGGTTGATGCGCAGACCGGCGCTGGTGTTGGTGCAGAGCACGAGGATGGCGTCTGTGGCGAGAAACGCCTCAGGGAGCGTCAGACGGCGGTTCGCGCTGTCGTCGAGGGAACGCTCCAACCATTGGGTCGCAGCGGTGTGCGCGGCGTTCGCATGGAGCGAGATGAGATGACGCGCCAGCGAGCAAATGCGCTCTGCGCGCATCGGATTCTGCTTGTACGGCATCGCACTGGAGCCAACCTGCTCGGACTCCATCGGTTCGAACAACTCCCGTTCGTGTTGCAGCAACCGGATGTCGGTCCCGTATTTCGACGCCGATTGCGCGATCCCGCTGAGCGTCTCGAGCATTCGGCTGTCGATTTTCCGCGTGTACGTTTGACCGGATACCGGAAGCACGTGCTCGAACCCGAAGGCGGCCGCCACTGACGATTCCAGCGCGCGTACCTTGTCGTGATCGCCATCGAACAGCTCGAGGTAGCTTGCTTGCGTCCCGGTCGTTCCCTTGCAGCCGCGAAACGGCAGCCAGCGAGCGCTGTCGCGGATCGTTTCGGCGTCGCTCAGGAAATCCTGGAGCCACAAGGTCGCGCGTTTGCCCACAGTAGTGAGTTGAGCGGGCTGGAAATGCGTGTACGCCACGGTCGGGAGGGCCCGGTGACGGGTCGCAAACGCCGTCAGAGCTTGCAGCACGGCAACGAGCCGGCCAAGTATCAGATGCAGCGCGTCCCGCATGAGAATGAGATCCGCGTTGTCCGTAACGAACGCGCTGGTGGCGCCCAAGTGGAGAAACGGTCGCGCGGCCGGCGCCTGTTGGCCAAATGCGTGAATGTGCGCCATGACGTCGTGACGAAACCGTTGTTCGAACTGCCGCACCATGTCGAAATCGACGTCATCCAGGTGCGCGCGCATATCGGCCAACGCCTGCTCCGGAATGTCCACGCCCAGGACGCGCTGCGACTCGGCCAGGGCGAGCCACAGCCGACGCCACAGTTCAACCCGATGCTCGGCACTCCACAGCCGTTGCATCGCTGGTGACGCATACCGGGCACCCAGCGGGGATTGGTAGCGTGAGTGTTCGCTCATCGGGACACGTAGAAGTCGGTCGTGAGGATCCTTCCACCGCGGTCCACGAACACCCGAAGCGGCGACCGCGACCCAACGGCGCGCCGGAACGCGTCCCGCACTTGACGCGCATCCTCGATCCGTTCGCGATTGATCTGCAGGATGACATCGCCTTCCCGCAGCCCTGTCGAGCGGCGGGTGCGCTCACCGATGCCAAATATGAGCGCGCCATAATCGCGAGCCAGCCCGCGCTCCTGTTTTATCGGCGGCGTCACGGTCACGAGCCGCATGTCTCCCAGCGCAGCGACTTGTTCGGCCTGGGTCGACGGGAGCGCTTCAACGACCAACACCGCCGTCCCGTTCCGCCCGTTGCGCCGGTACTCCGTCGTGATGGAATCGCCCGGTCCGACGTCGAGCTTGACCGATTCCCAGTCCAGGAACGTCCGGGTTTGGCGGCCGTTTGCACGAATCATCACGTCGCCGGGCCGTAACCGGGCGCGTGACGCGGGGCTCTCAGGTGCCACCTCGAGGATCTCGAGGCCGCCCACTCGCTTCCAATCGCGCAACCGGTCTTCTCCCGCGACGCCCAATCCCACCCAGGCCCGTCGCACAGCGCGAAAGCGCACCAAGTCATCGGCAACGCGTAACGCCCGTTCGATTGGAATTGCGAAACCAATCCCGATGGATCCACCGCTTCCGGAGATGATGGAGCTATTGACGCCAATGACGTCCCCCGCCGCATTCACCAACGGCCCGCCGCTGTTGCCGGGGTTGATTGCGGCGTCCGTCTGAATCATCCCCACGTAAATGCCCGCATCCTCACCCGAGGGAATGAGATTGCGCTCGAGGGCGCTCACGACACCGGCCGTCACCGTCGGCTCCGTGTTGCCGAGGAGATATCCGTACGGACTTCCGATCGCGATCACCCACTCACCGATCACCAAGTCTGTGGACGTCCCGGGGGTTGCGGCGGGGAAGGGACCGTTCTCGATCTTTAACACCGCGATATCGGTCAGCGGATCCTCACCGAGCAGCGTCGCCTCGTAGTCGACGCCGTCGCGTGTCGTGACGACGATCTGCTCCGCCCCCGCCGTCACATGTTGGTTTGTGATGACAATGCCGTCGCTGGTGATGACGAATCCCGATCCGAGTCCTTGCACGAGACGCTCGAACCCCCGTGGCATCAAGAACATGTCCCAGGCCGTGGCGGCGGTCCGCCGTTCCCGCCGCACGACGTTGACGCTGACGACGGCCGGTGCCACGTGGCTCGCTGCCGTCACGATGGCCGACCGTCGGGAGGCATCGATGTCCTGCTGCTGAGGCCGGCTTCGGGGAGCAGTCGCCACCGAGTCCGGGTCAGGCAGCCCCGCGAGAAGTACCGACTCCCCCGGCTCGGCTTGCCCCCGCGTCTCACCGCACGCCAAGACACCGGCCACCAGGATGAGTGTTCGCACGGGCATCATCGGGAGGACACCGGCTCCGACGTCTCGTACGAGGGCGCGACCAGCTCTTCGAGCTGAGGGTAGCGGGCCCCAACGAGGAAGAGCCCCTCAGGCGGCGCCGGGGCGCTCGTCTCTGCGTTGCTCGTGCTGTGCAAGAGGCGTTCAACGTCCGACAACGGCCGGCGTCCCCGCGCGATGTCTACCATCGTTCCCACCATGAACCGGACCATGCGATGGAGAAAGCGATCGGCTTCAATGTGAAAGATAAAGCCGTCAGCTCCCGAGCGCGGTCGCCAATCTGTGCGAACGACATGACAGCGATAGTGTGGTTTCACCTGGCCCGCTGCCGAAAACGCGCGAAAGTCGTGGACCCCGGCAAAGAGACGGGCACATCTCATCAACAGCTCCGAGTCGAGCCGCGGAGGTATCGGCCATTCAAACGGACGCCGGAACGGGGAGTGGGCGGCGGGGTCGCATCCCACGACGTAGGCGTATCGCCTGTGGGTGGCGTGTCGCCGTGCGTGGAAGCCATCCGGCGCCCGTCCCACCTGGGCGATCCACAGATCCGGCGGAGCGACTGCACGGAGTGCGCGAAGCAACTCTCCCGGATCCCAACGCGTTGCGATGCGAAAGCTCACGACCTGGCCCAACGCGTGTACGCCGGCGTCCGTGCGCCCTGCCGCATGCGTTACGACGCGGTGACCCGCGAGTCTCTCGAGGCAGTCCTCAAAGACGGCCTGCACGGTTCGTTCGCGCGTTTGGCGCTGCCAGCCGGCAAAGCCGTGGCCGGCGTAATGCAGAACCGCGAAGGTGGAGACACCTGACATGCGCGGCAGAGAAGATAGAGTGCACAGACGCTAGCAGCAAGCACAACAACGACTTGCGAGAATTGACAAGTGGATGCTCCCGGCTCAACTTCGTTGTCCCCGCAACTGAGTTCGAGTAGTGAGTTCTGATACGTCCCCGACACCGGTGTCCGAAGCAATCGCCAAGTTGGTTGACTCCACCCCTCTCGGTGCGGAGCTGACTCAAGCGGCATTTGCGCAGCTCATGCGAGGGGAGGCCACACCCGCCCAGACTGCGGCCCTGCTCCTGGGACTTCGGATGCGGGGCGAGACGGCCGAGGAGTTGGCCGGTGCGGTGCGCGCGCTCCGAGCCGCGATGGTCAGGGTGGAGCCCAACCGGCGCGCGCATCTCATCGACACATGTGGCACCGGCGGCGGAGCCGTGACGACGTTCAACATCTCGACGGCGGCTGCGCTGGTGGCGGCGGGCGCCGGTGCGTCGGTGGCCAAACACGGGAACCGATCCTACACGTCTCAGTGCGGTTCCGCCGATGTCCTCGAACAGCTCGGCCTCGACATCGGGCTCGGCGCGGACGCGGCCGCCGCGCTGCTTGATTCGACGGGTATGGCGTTCTTGTTTGCGCCCGCGTTTCATCCGGCCATACGGCACGTCGCGCCGGTGCGGCGCGACCTCGCGGTTCCCACGATTATGAACCTGATCGGTCCGCTGGCCAACCCGGCAGGTGTTGACCGTCAGGTCGTTGGTGTCGCAGACCCGGAGCGAGGACCACTGATCGCGCACGCTCTGCTTCAGTTGGGTGCAACGCACGCCTTGGTGGTGCACGGCCGGGTGGGAATGGATGAGATTGCTCCCGCGGGAACGACGGCGGTGTGGGAAGTCGCGTCCGGCGAGATACGGCACTGGGATCTGGACCCGAAGCGGTGCGGTGTCGAGCCAGCGGACTGCGATCGCCTGCGTGGGGGGAATCCCGAGGAAAATGCAGCGCGCATCGAGCGGCTGTTGGACGAGCCGTCGGGGGATGCGGCCGGTAGCGCCGCCGTCACGCTCAATGCCGGTGCGGCTGTGTACGTCGCCGGTCTCGAACGTACCCTTGCGCGCGGAATTGAACGCGCGCGATCAGCCCTGACCGAGGGAAAAGCAGCCACGGTTTTAGCCGGGCTGCGCGAAGCAGGCGGCGTCAGTACTTCCGCATGACCCCCACGACGACTCCCTGAATGAGAATGTTGTCTTCATGAACACGAATGGGAGCCACATGTTCGTTGGCGGGTTGTAGACGAATCCATCCGCCGGGCTCGCGATAGAACCGCTTCACGGTAGCCGTGTTGCCATCCACCAGTGCGACGACCATCTCTCCGTTGTCCGCCGACTCACGCCGATGCACCACCACGAAATCGCCATCCGCAATGTGATCATCGACCATCGACTCGCCTCGCACTCGCAGCACGTACGCGTTTCCGCGTTTCGGGAGCAGGTCATTGGGGACCGCAATCGTTTCAGGAGCAACGAGCGCCTCGATCGGTTCGCCGGCGGCAACGAGTCCGAGGAGCGGGAGCTCCGTGGCGCCGGCTTGCCCGGCCTGCGGCAGCACCTCGATCGCACGGCTTTCATTGTGTTCTCGATGGATGTAACCCTTGCGTTCGAGGTTCGAGAGGTGTTCATGGACGGTGGCGAGTGAACTAAACGAAAAATGCTGTGCAACCTCCTCGAACGATGGCGCGTACCCCTGTTGCCTTATGTAGGTTTGGAGATAATCGAGGATCTGTTTTTGGCGTTTCGTGAGTGTCATATCCGCGTCTCCGTTGCCAAGATCCCGAACGAAGGCCGAAACAATCTACCCGAAGAGTACCCGAAGGGCAATGCCAGGTATCATGACGGGACGGCTGACGAGGATCTTGGCGCATGCGGAGGCTCGGATTGCCGAGCTCAAGCGGCGGGAACGCGGCTTGGAGCGGGCTGCAGCGGCGGCCCCGGTACCCCCGGCGTGGTCGGACGCATTCACCGGCCGCTCGGTCAATGTCGTGGCGGAAGTGAAGCGGCGCTCGCCGTCGACGGGGGACATTGCACCGAGGCTCGATGCCGCCCAGCTCGCCACGGCCTACGTGAGAGGTGGGGCGCGAGCCCTTTCGGTGCTCACGGAGGAGCAGCATTTCGGGGGATCGCTCGCCGATCTCCAGGCGGTGCGGCGGGCTGTTGCCGTGCCGGTCTTGCGGAAGGACTTTATTCTCGACCCAGCGCAACTATTGGAATCCCGCGCCCTCGGCGCGAGTGCAGTGTTGTTGATCGTGCGGATGCTGGGTCCGGGTCGGTTACGAACGCTGTATTCGCTCGCCGCGGAACTGGGGTTGGGGATCTTGGTTGAAGTGCATGATGCGACGGAATTAGCGGTCGCCCTCTCGGTGCAGCCGGACGTCATCGGTGTCAACAGTCGGGACCTCGACACCTTCGAGGTCGACGTTGAGCGGGTTGCCCGCGTGTTGCCACACGTTCCGGCTCCGGTGGTTGCCGTGGCGGAAAGCGGGCTCCGGTCCCGTGACGACATCGAGCGGGTGGCGGCGTGGGGTGCCGACGCCGTGCTGGTGGGAACGGAGCTGGCTCGGTCGCCGCAGCCTGAGGCGGCGGTCCGAGCCCTGACCGGAGTGGAGCGCGTTGGTCGAAACTGAGCTGACCCGCCCGGGTCGATTTGGGCCGTTTGGTGGGCGATATGTGCCGGAAACTCTGGTCGCGGCCCTCGACGAATTGGCGTCCGTCTACGATGAGGCGGACGCTGATCCGTCCTTCCACGCCGAACTCGACGGGCTCCTGAAGCAGTACGCCGGTCGTCCGACGCCCTTGTCGGATGCCCCACGTCTGAGCGAGCGGGTGGGGTGCCGTGTGCTCCTCAAGCGTGAAGACCTGGCCCATACCGGGGCGCACAAGATCAACAACACGCTGGGCCAGATCCTGCTGGCCCGCCGGATGGGAAAAGCACGCATCATTGCGGAAACCGGAGCCGGCCAACACGGTGTCGCCACGGCCACCGCGTGCGCCCGCTTCGGGCTCGAATGCGTGGTGTACATGGGCGAGGAAGACATGGAGCGGCAACGACTCAACGTGTACCGCATGGAGGTGATGGGGGCCACTGTCGTCGCCGTTTCGTCCGGGACCCGCACACTGAAGGATGCGACCAACGAGGCCATGCGTGACTGGGTGACGAATGTAACAACCACCCATTATGTGATCGGGTCCGTAGTCGGACCGGACCCCTTTCCCCGTATTGTACGGAACTTCCAGAGGGTGATCGGAAAGGAGGCCCGCGCTCAAGTGTTAGACCGGGCTGGGAGGCTCCCCTCGACGGTGGTGGCGTGCGTTGGCGGGGGGTCGAACGCGATTGGTATGTTTTCCGCGTTTCTCGACGACCCGGTGGAGCTGGTCGGCGTGGAGGCCGGTGGTACCGGCGTGCACGGGGGTCGGCACGCGGCGTCGCTGTCGGCGGGGCGTCCGGGGGTCCTGCATGGCAGCTTGAGCTATGTGCTCCAGGACGACGACGGCCAAGTCGTCCCAGCCCATTCGATCTCGGCCGGCCTGGATTACCCGGGCGTCGGGCCGGAACACGCGTTTCTGCGTGAATCGGGACGCGTGAGCTACGCCACCGCGAGCGACGCCGAGGCGGTTGCAGCGTTCAAGGTGCTAGGACGACTGGAGGGGATTCTTCCGGCCTTAGAGAGTGCCCACGCGCTCGCCTGGATGCTGGATCCGGGGCGTGGCTGGGGGGGGTCGGATCTCGTCGCCATGAATCTGAGCGGGCGCGGTGACAAAGACGTGGCCCACCTGGCGGCATTGGAGGCGGACGGCTCATGACGGAATCGCTTTCACCGCAATTGGATTCCGAGACAGCTGCCATCGGGAACATGCTGCAGTCTCTGGACAAGGGTCTGCGTGCGTTCAAGCTCTACCTTCCCAACAATCCGATCTTCCAGCGCGCCGCGAAGAACGTCGAAACGGCTTTCCAAGAGCTGTGGAAGAGCTTGGATGAAGTGACCCTCCAGGTGACCGAATCGGAATTCCTCTTCGACGATGATGTAGTCTGGAAACAGGAGAGTAAGTCCGGCAGCCTCACGTGGTCACTGTATCAAGACGGGATTCGGACGCTCACGCTCAAGCCGGGCGTTGAGCGGAAGGAGATCGTGGATTTCTTACATGTGATTCGCATGGTGGGGGACTTGCCCGCGGACAGTCCGGACGATCTGCTGACCCTTCTCTGGGAGCACGAATTCGAATCGCTCGAGTATCGCTATATCGATCTCACGGAGGAAGGAGGGGAGTTTGTCCCGCCGGACACGGAAGAGCGTGCCCCCTCGGAGGAGGTCGTGCGACACCACGTGCACGAGGAGGTTGAAGAATTCCAACAGGAGACCCCCGGAATCGTCAGCATGGACGATTTCGATTCGACGCTCTACTTCCTCGACGACGAAGAGATCGACTATCTGAAAGGGGAAATCGAGCGCGAGTATCGGCAGGACCTGAACGCCAACATACTGGCGATGCTCTTCGACCTGCTCGAGTTACAAAAGCAACCGGAGGTTCGAAACGAAGTCATCGAAACGATCGAGAATTTCGTGCCCCACCTCTTAGGCGCCGGCGATTTTTCCTCGGTCTCGTTGATTCTGCGAGAGCTTCGCGTCGTGCAGGACCGGGCGCAGGATCTGGAGCCGGCGCACGTCGAGCGCATCGCACGGATTCCGGAGCGACTCTCGGAACCGGAGGCCATCTCGCAGCTCTTACAGTCGATCGACCACGCGTCGGTTCACGCGACTGAAGAGGAGCTGGGGCAGCTGATCGCCGAGCTCCGGCCGTCGGCGTTGAAGCACATTCTGGAGTGGTTGCCGAAACTCGCGACCGAGCGGGTGCGGGAGCTGCTCAAGAACGCGGCGGCGCGGCTTGCGGCCGGGCATCCCGAGGACATCGGCGCCGCACTGGGAAGCCATGATGCGGCGTTCTTGGTGGAACTACTCGACGTGATCGCGAGAACGGACGCCGCGCAGGCACGGTTTGTCCCCGGTCTCCAAAAGGTGTTGGCGCACGACGAACCGCAAGTTCGCAAGGCGGCAGGGAACGCGTTGGCGCGAATTGGGTCGCCGGGTGCGCTCAAGGCGCTCGAATGCGCGGTCGAGGACCCGGATCGCGATGTGCGGATCGTTGCCGTGCAGCACTTGGCACACAAGCGACATCGTGGCGTGTTTGAAAAAATCCAAGCGGCAATCCAAGGGAAAGCGCTCCACGCGGCGGATCTCTCGGAGAAGAAGGCCTTCTTCGAGGCGTACGGAGTGCTCGCGGGTGATGCTGGGGTCGATGCGCTGCGTTGGATGTTACATGGGAAGGGGTTGTTCAAGCGGAAACCCGATCCCGAGGTCCGGGCGTGCGCGGCGCTGGCGTTGGGGAAGATCGGGACCCCCGAGGCTCGGCACGTGCTGAGTTCGGTGAATCGAGAAAAAGACCCACTCGTCAAGAATGCGGTTGGGCAAGCATTGCGAGAGATGGTGTGACGTGACGGCCGATCAACGGCGGACGCAAGACGACCTCGCGACCGATGCGCAAGCAACGCGACAGGCGGGTCGCGCCTTTCTCGTGGCCTTTTACGCGACGCTGCGGAACTTGAGTCTGTATCCGGTCGAAAACGATCAGGTCCAGCGGAGCCTCGACGAGATCGAGGCTGTCGGTAAATCGATGTTTGCGCTCGAGCCGGAACTCGAAGTGCGGCTCGGCGGCGAGTTTCTCTTTGTCAACAAGACTCGGCTCCGGTTGA